>NZ_JBSGZI010000085.1:0-36334 GCF_053610945.1 Streptomyces sp. NPDC054849 | reverse complement strand
GGAACGACGCGACGACATCCACGAGGCCTTCCTCGGCCTCGCCACCTGCCTCATCACCCACCGCCACGTCCAACGCCTTTGTTAGGACCCCTTAGCCCGACGACGGCCGGCCGGCGCCGGGGGTCGGCTCCCGAGGGGCGCTGCGCCGGGCGGCGCCGGACGCAGCGCTGAGGGCCTGGCCTCGACGGCCGGGCCGACACGGGGTCAGAACGCGAAGACGGCGTTGCCGTTGAGGGTCGCGGACATGACGCAGCCGTTGGAGAAGGTGTACTTCCAGGACACACGGGAGCCCTGCCACACGCCGTCCGCGGTGACGGTGACGGGGGCGTAGTGCATCGGGCACGCCCGGTCCGGGTTCGGGGAGTCCAGCAGGCGGTCGAGTGCCCCACCCGTGGAGTCGAGGGCTGCGCAGGCGGCGTCCGGGTCGGGGTGGGTACCGGCGGCGGTCGGCGCGCAGCTGAGGGTGGACGCCCGGACGACGGTGGACGTCGCGGCGTCGTCGCCCTGCGCGACGCTGAACACGAGGGCGGAGGGGGCGTAGAGGCCGGCGGGCTGGGCCGTCGCCGTGCCGGAGGCGCCGATCAGACAGAGGAGTGCAGCGGAGGAAACAGCTGCGATGCGGTGACGCACGACAACTCACTTTCGATTCAAAGGTGTAGCGCGGCATTTGGTTTCGATACCACGCCTTGACAACCCCAGAGTGGCCGACGCGAAGGCGAGTTGCATATCGATGGCCGCTTTACGGACACAGCGTTCGGATATCGATCATCGAATGGCCGTTCGGGCAGCTCACGGGCTACGCACGCGCCGCACAGCCGCACGGCGACGCGCCCATTCCCGGCTACGACGTGCCCCCTTGAGCCCGCTGACCTGCTGTCGGCCGCGGGCGGTTCACCGAACGGCCATCCAGCTTGACCGGATCCACACCATGGACGGGGACCTTGGGAGCCGGCACCTGCGTGGGACGCCGTCGGGGCGCCTTGACGGTCAGGCGGCGGCCGGGCGGGACCGACCCGACTCGATCTGCGGCGCCCGGCCGAAAGCCGCCGAGCAGGTTGGCCGACAGACGATGGGTTCCGCCAACTACCCGCCTGTCGAGCGGGGTTGGGGCCGGGATGGCGGGTCCCCGAAAGCTCACACCGACGGGGCCTTTCCCTCCCCGGCACCCCGCTCTTAGGTTAGGCTTCCCTAATATTGGGGGTGTGGGGATGCAAGAGAAAGCACAACACCAAGCGCAGCAGGACGAGTGGGCCGACGAAGTCGTGGCCTGGATGGGCTCCCACGAGGAGATGGACCGGGCGCTGCGCGACGCACTGCGCCGCACGCCCAGCCAGCGTGAGGAGACCATCGCCCGGATGGCGGACGCCCTGCGCGGCGCGGCTCAGGGACTGACCATCCCCGGGTGCGCGGCCGCGGCCGGTGTCTCCGAGCGCACGCTGCGCGAGTGGCTGGAGCTCGACGCCAGCTTCGCCGGGGCGCTTCGCGCCGCGCACGCGCTGGCCGAGGCGCACGGCCTGAGACCGGGCGTGGCGCCCACCCCCGCGGCACTGCAGTTGATGCTGAACGCGATCCGCAAGGGCGCGGCCTGGCCGGTGGCGGCGAACCTCGTCGGGATCTCCGTCCGCCGGTTCAACCGCCTGCGCGCCGAGGCGCCGCCCGTAGGGGCCTTGATCGCGGCGGCCCAACGGGCCCGCTCGGCGCAGGCGAGCGGCCGACGGCGCAGACCCCCCAAGGCGGCGAGCCCCGGCGTCGGGTACCGGATCGTCCAGCTCGATGATCCCGTCCTCTCTCCCGGCAGCCGACCGGACGACACCGCAGGCGGGTCGAACGGAAGGACCACAGGCGGGGACTGAGCCCGCGATCGCGCGACAGTTGATCCTGACGGGTTCTCACATCTGCACTACCGGCGCCGCCCGCGAAGCGCCGGCCACAAGGAGATCCAGACATGGGCCCTGCGACCATCGACCCCTACCGCATGCCGACCCAGGACGTCGTGCCGCGTTCCGTGGCACCGTGGTCCATCGACCCCGGCCGGGCCGCGCTGCTCATCCACAACATGCAGAACCACCTGCTCCACCCCTTCCCCCGCAACGCCCCGCCGCTCGTGGACCTGATCCGCAACATCGGCGCACTGCGCCTGTCCGCACAGCGGCTCGGCCTTCCGGTCGTCTTCAGCGCGGTTCCCTCCGCCCAGAGACCCGAACAGCTGGGCCTCGCCGCCGAGATGGAGAGCGAGCCGACCGCGCAGGACGGAAACGTGGCGATCACCGGGGAACTGACCCCGTACCCGGGAGAGCACGTGATCGTCAACGCCCGGCACAACGCCTTCCTGCGCAGCCACCTGCAGCGCATCCTGCGCACCGCGGGCCGGGACCAGTTGATCCTCTGCGGCGTGTTCGCGCACTCCGGCGTGCTGCTCACCGCAGCGGACGCGTTCATGAACGACATCCAGCCGTTCGTCGTCGCCGACGCGGTCGCGGACACCTCCGCGGAGGAGCACGCGCTCGCCCTTCGCTGGACGGCCGCGCGAGGCGCCGTCGTACACACCACCACGATCCTCATCGACGCATTGGAAACCTGATGACGACAGCACACCCCGCCCGGTGAGCGGACACGCGGCGCCACGGGCGCGCACGCTCATGGAGGCCCTGCCACGACTGGAGCGGTTCCAAGGCCGCACGGTCGTGGTCAAGTTCGGCGGCAACGCCATGGTGAACGAAGAACTCAAGGCGGCCTTCGCCCAAGACGTGGTCTCCCTGCGCCATGCGGGCATCCGGCCGGTCGTGGTGCACGGCGGCGGCCCGCAGATCAGCGCGATGCTCGCCCGGCTCGCACTGGAGGTCCGCTTCGCCGCAGGACTGCGGGTGACGACACCCGAGGTGATGGAAGTCGTCCGGATGGTGCTGGCCGGCCAGGTCCAACGGGACATCGTCGGCCTGATCAACCGTCACGGCTCCTTCGCCGTGGGGATGACCGGCGAGGACGCGCGTACCCTGTCGGCCGTCCGGCGGCCGGCCCTGGTGGACGGCTCGGAGGTGGACATCGGCCTGGTGGGCGACATCGTGCACGTCGACCCCGGCTCGGTACGGGACCTGCTGGAGCAGGGGCGCATCCCGGTGATCTCCCCCATCGCGCGCGGCGCGGACGACGCAGGGGTCTACAACATCAACGCGGACCTCGCGGCCGCCGCCCTCGCCCAGGCCCTGGACGCGGAGAAGCTGGTGATGCTCACCGACGTCGCGGGGCTCTACGCGGACTGGCCGCACAGCACGCAGATCATCGACCGGCTCACGGTGGGCGAACTGGAGAAGCTGCTGCCCTCGATGGCCGGCGGCATGGTGCCCAAGATGGAGGGCTGCCTGCGGGCGGTGCGCTCCGGGGTCCGGATGGCCCACGTGCTCGACGGCAGGGTGCCACACGCCCTGGTCATGGAGGTGTTCGCCGATGAGCACACCGGCACCACGGTGGTGCCCGACAGCCCGCCCCGGGAAGAGCGCCTCCCCGCTGAGCCGCGGTAGGGCCGGCCCACCCGCGGCCTCCCCCGCCTACGTCCCGGGCGGCGCCGCCGCGCACACCCACGGCACCCACGGAACCCACCGCGTCCCCGCGGTGCACGCCGGCCGTGGGCTCCGGGACCGGAGCGACCGCTCCGGCCCGGCCCTGATCACGTGTGGACGGGTACGCCTCAAAGGCGCCGGGAGAGCACCTCGGAACCGCGGGCGGGGTCCAGCGCCCCCGCCCAGGCGGCGGGCGCCCGTCCCGGACCGGCGGGCAGGAAGCCGTACCGCCGGAAGAGGGCGGCGCCACCGGTGGTCGCGGTGAAGACCTCCCGTACCGAGCGGCCCCGCGCCTCGGCGAAGGCGGCACGCAGCAACGCCGCACCCAATCCCCGCCCCTGGCTTCCCCGGGCGACACAGAAGTTGTAGAGCACGGCGGCCCCCTCCCCCGCGTCGCTCAGGGCGAGGCAGCCCCGGACGCGGGCGCGGCCGTGGCCGCCCACGAGGAGGAACTCCCCGGCGTGCGCGAGGTAGTGGTCGATACTGCGGGGCCGTAGGGCTCCGGAGCGGATGAAGGCCGTCGAGAGCGTGTGGAGGGCGGGGGCGTCCTGCAGGCGGGCCCGGCGGACCAGCGGCGGACGGCCGTCCGCACCGTGGACCGGGGGGCGTGGGGTGGCGGCGGTAATCACGAACTTAGGCTAGCCTTCCCTAAGTTGAGCTGCAATCCCGACTCCACACTCAACGGGCTTCATTCCAGGGCCAATTGCACGCAGCCGGGTCTCACCCGCCGGGGCACCGGGATATGGCGACTCGCCCTGGTCACGGACGCCAGGTCGCGCCCCGTGGACCAGGACCGGGCGGCGGGCGGCGGGCGGGGGCGAGGGCGGCGGGCGGCGTAGCGAGCGGTAACCGGCTAGCCGTCGCCGCCGGTGGGGAGCGAGAGGCCGGCGTAGACCTGGTTCAGGATGGTGGGCAGCAGGGCCATGGCCGTGGCCCTGCCGTCCAGCGACACGGTCAGGTTCGTCCAGACGACCAGCGTGACCCCGTTGTCCGGGTCGTGGCCGATGAAGGAGTTGAAGCCGGGGAGTTCACCGCCGTGGTAGTACATCGCGGCCTGCGGACCGAAGCGCTGGTAGGCGATGCCGTACCCGTACTTCTGACCGTCGGGCGCGGCCGGGTCCTCGGCCTGCACGCTGTCCAGCCACTGCTTCTGGGATGCGGGACCGAGGACCTTTCCGGTCACCAGAGACCGGATCCAGGTCGCCAGGTCGTCCGCGGTGGAGATGACGCCTCCGGCAGCGGTGGCGTACGAGGGGTTCTGGTGGGTGTAGTCCACGGGACGGAGCTTTCCGGACCGGGCCGCCGCCTGCACGTCGGCGGGATAGGGCTTGTCCACGAGCGCGTAGCCCGTTCCGCCGTACATGTAGCCGTGTGCGTACGGCGCGGGGAGGGACACGTCGCGGATGCCCGGCAGCGAGGTTCCCGCCAGGCCGAGCGGGGCGAAGAAGCGGTCCTGGAACTGGCGCGCCAGCGGTTGTCCGCCCGCCTTCTCGGCGACGAGTCCCAGCAGCACGTAGTTGGTGTTGCTGTACTCGTAGGACGTGTCGGGGGCGAAGTCGGGCGCCCGCCGGAAGGCGATGTCGAGCATCTCCTGCGGCGTCCGGGCCTTGCGGGGTTCGGCGTCCAGAGACGCCGAGAGTTCGGGCGCGTCGGTGTAGTTGTAGAGCCCGCTGCGCATCTTCAGCAGGTCGGCGAGCGTGATGCGGTCGCCGCCCGGCACGCCGTCGACGTACGCGGACACCGGATCGCTCAGCCGTAGCCTGCCCTCTTGGGCGAGCAGGTTGATCAGGGCCGAGGTCATCGTCTTGGTGTTGGAGGCGATGCGGAAGTGGTCACTCGTGGTGGGGGGTTGGACCTTGCCCAGCTCGGCGGTACCGACGATCGCCCGGAAGGTCCCCTGCGGGGTCTGGAGCAGGACCACCGCGCCGGGCACCATGAGCTTCTTCGCCTCGCGCTCCACGGCGGCCTGCAGGGCGGCCGGGTCGATGGCCTTCAGTGCCGACGGCGCGGACGGCGTGGTCGGCGTGGGATCGATGGCGCCGGCCGCCGGCGGAGGCGGGACCGAAACATCCGACAGGGCCGCGGCGTTCGCCCCGGAAGGGAGGAAGCACGCAACGACCAGCAGGGCCGTGCACGGTGCCAGGACGGCCGCGCGCCGTGCGCCGCCCGGTCGCGCCGCGACGCCGGTTTCCCTCCGGCGCGCGCGGTTCGGGACGTCATCGTGGGCTCGGGAAATCCTCATGCCGACACCACAGGCCTCGTCTTCGGCGGCCCAGTGCCGCGGCCGGAGGGCCCGGGGCGGTCCGGCACGACAGAAGGGCCATACAGGGACCAAGATACCCGCTATGCACCTTTTGGGCACACCCGATGCCGGCTACTCGACCGCCAGGCAGCCGGCGGTGCCACCAGTCGGAGTTCACCCACACGATCGTGTGGGACGGGCACATCGTGGGCACTTGCGCACTGATCCGACGCGCCGGAACCCGGGACGACAACCGTGAGATCGGCTACTGGCTGCACCCGGCCGCCACCGGCCGGGGCGTGGCCACCCGGGCCGCCCACGCCCTCGTCGAACAGGCCTTCCGCATGCCGGGCATCGACTACGTCGAGATCGTCCACGACCCGGCGAACCGTGCCGGCGGCGCCGTCCCGGCCCGCCTCGGCTTCACCGAGCACCTCCGCCGGCCCGCAGAACGGCACGCTCCGGCCGACACCGGCCAGAGGACCGGGTCTGGCGCCTGACTCGCCGACAGTCCACCTCCCCGCCGGTCACCGAAGGGCAGAGGTGCGCCGGTCGGCGCGGAATCGGGGTGGGACGGCCGACGGTTGGCGGATGACCCCTCCGGGTGACGGCCCTGAGGATGGTCGTCATGGATCCCGAACTCGAAGCATTCATCCCGCTCCTCCCCCAGCTCGACCTGAACGACCCGGTCACCGCACGCAAGCACTTCGCCGAGCGCGCCGCGGCGACACCGGCACCGGACACCTCGAACATGGAGGTCGATGACCGCACCGTGGCCGCCGATCCGGACGTGCCGGTGCGGATCTACCGTCCGCACGGGGCACGAGGCGCGGTCGTCTGGCTGCACGGCGGCGGCGGAGTCTTCGGTGACCTGGACACCGAACACCCCTGGGCCGCCCGCATCGCGGACCTCTCCGGGGCGGTGGTGGTCTCGGTGGGCTACCGCCTGGCGCCCGAGCACCGCTTCCCGGCCGCCCTGGACGACGCCTACGCCGTACTGACCTGGACAGCCGGGCACGCGGCCGAACTCGGGGTCGACCCTGCGCGGATCGCCGTCGGCGGTCACAGCGCCGGAGCGAACCTCGCCGCGGCGACGGCCCTGCGGGCTCGCGACGAGCAGGGGCCCGCTATCCGCTTCCAGCTGCTCAACCAGCCGGGGCTGGACGACCGCCAGGAGACCTGGTCGGCACGGAACTTCACCGGCACGCCCTGGTTCGACCGCGACAAGATCACCACAGCGTGGCGGCACTACCTGGGCTCCCGGCCGGCCACCCCGTACGCCGCCCCCGCACGCGCCACCGATCTCTCCGGCCTGCCCCCGGCCTACATCGCCACCGCGGAGTTCTGTCCCAACCGCGACGAGGGCATCGCCTACGCGCTGCGCCTGATGCAGGCGGGCGTACCGGTCGAGCTCCACCAGTGGCCCGGCACCTTCCACGGATCGCAGGCACTCCTGTCCGCCGCGGTCTCGCAGCGGCAGAACGCCGAGCTCGGCGACGCTCTGCGCCGCGCGCTGTCCGAGTGAGCCGCGAATGCCGAACGGCACGCGCACAGTCCCCGTTCCACGCACTGACCACGAAAGGACGGACGTCGTGAAGGTTCGACTGAGGATTCCCCTGGCGATCGGCGCAAGCGCCGCCGCGCTGAGTCTCTGTGCGGGCACGGTGGCCGCCGCGCCCGCGCCGCACGGACCAGGGTCCGTCCCGGCCGGCAACGCGAGCGCGTCGGACGGCCTGGACCCGGCGGGGCTGAGGTCCGCCGTGGACGGTGTCCATCGCGCGGGGGTGCCGGGGGTGTACGCCGAGGTGCGCGACACCGGCCGGACCTGGCGGGGCGCTTCCGGCGTCGCCGATGTCACGACGGGCCGTCCCGTCACGCCCGACATGCGGCACCGCGTCGGCAGCGTCACCAAGACCTTCACCGCCGTCGCCGTGATGCAGCAGGTCGAGCGGGGCCGGATCCGGCTCGACGCGCCGGTCGGCGGCTATCTTCCTCACCTGGTGCCGGGCGAGCGGGGCAGGAAGGTCACGGTGCGGATGCTCCTCAACAACACCAGCGGCATCGCCGACTACCTCCCCTATGCGTTCCCGTCCCTCCAGGGGTTCCCCTCCCTGCCGGACATGTCACCGGAGAGCCTGGACGACAACCGGTTCCGGCAGTTCCGCCCGGCCGAGCTGATCGAGATGGGGCTCGCGGCGCCTCCCGCCGGCGAGCCCGGAGCCTCTCCCGGGGTGTACTCCAACACCAACTACCTGCTCCTCGGCCAACTCCTGGAACAGGTGACCGGCTCCACGGCCGAGCAGTACATCACCCGGAACGTCATCGAGCGCGCCGGTCTGCGGCACACCGCGTTTCCGGCGGGGCCGCGCATCATGGGACCGCATCCGCGGATGTACGAGGCCTTCTACGGCCTGATCGACCCGCCGCGCGACTACAGCGTCTACAACATGTCCTGGGTGGGACCGTCGGCCGCTCTGGTCTCGACCATGGAGGACCTCAACCGCTTCTTCGCGAAGCTGCTCGACGGCGAGCTCGTCGACCGGTCGTCGCTGGCACAGATGCAGCGCACGCTGCCGGTCCGCGCTCTGGACGGAACAACGGTCGACTACGGCCTCGGTCTGCACAAGGTCGTCATTCCGGGCTGCGGCACCTTCTGGGGGCACGACGGCTCGGCCTGGGGAGCCGGAACGCTGTCTCTGACCCGGGCCGACGGCAGGCGCCAGATGTCGTTCGGGGTCACCCTCCAGAGGTGGAACAAGCCGGACTCCTCGGGAAAGCCGCAATCCCACCCCATCGACGACGCGCTGGCGACGCTGCGCCGGCAAGCGCTGTGCGGCGCCGGTGACGCCCGGGCCGAGAACGCCTCGCAGACCCCGGAGCCCCCCAGGTCAGCGGCGCGGTGACCAGAAGGCCGCAAGGTGCCCCGCGCCGGGTGGTGTCAGGGTGTCCCAGCCGCCGGGAAGGTCCACCACCACGATCCCCGACTTGGGGAAGCGCGCCCTGAGCTCCTCCAGCAGTTCGGGCGGACCGGACCCGCACAGGGCCGAGGCCAGCTCGTGGATGCCGGGATTGTGGCCGACCAGCGCCACGCAACCGAGGCCCGCTCCCCGCTCCGCGACCGCCGTGATCAGGACGTTCGGGCCCCCCTTGTAGATCCTTTCGTCGTACACGGCGTCCGGCGGGTCCGGCAGTGCAGGGACCAGCAGCTGCCAGGTCTGCCGGGTCCTGCGCGACGGGGAGCACAGTGCCAGGTCGGGCTTGTAGCCGGACTCCGCCAGCCAGCGGCCCGCCCGGGGTGCGTCGGCCCGGCCGCGCTCGTTCAGGGGGCGCTCGACGTCCTCGAACCCTGCGTCCTTCGGCACGGCCTTGGCGTGGCGGACCAGCACCAGCCGGCACCCGGCCGTGCCTGCGGAGGCCGAGGACGTCGTGTGTGGCGCGGGGCCCGAGGTCATGGTCGTCTCCTTCGCCGCAGGGCTACGGGTACACGGTCATGGTGCGTCCAGTCCGGCAGGTACGCACCCGTTCGGCCGGGGGCGGGGCTACGCTCCGCAAGATGGAACGTGCAGAGGTACTCAAGCGGGTGATCGGCATCCTCACCGAGGCCCAGGACATCCGCCGCGCCGTAGAGACGGGGCAGGACGGCAACGGCGACGGCGAGGGGGAGGACCAGGGCGACGGCGCCGCCGCGACCGCCGGGGTGGCCACGACGCTCCTGAACGAAATGCTGCCGTCGATCAGTGTGCCGGCGGACGCGTCCCCGCAGCAGGTGGCGTCACTGGTGGCCGAGGCACTCGGCCCGGCTCTGCACACGATGGTCTCCGGATTCAGTCTCGCGTTCACCAGCCTCGCGATCGCGCACGACAGCGGCCGGACGGACGTCTCCGCGATCGAGGTCCTCCAGGAACTGGCCCTCGAGATCGAGGCGGGGACCTACGACGAGGGCCCGTAACCACCGGCCGCAGGTCCCTGCGCCGCCTCCTTCTCCCGCGGTCAGCCCGCGTCGTCCTGGTCGCGGGCCATCCTCCGCTCCTGCATCCTCCTGACTTCCTCGGGGCTCTTGCCGGCGACCGGCTTGCTCGCCTCGGGGTGGACCGGGTCCGGACCGGGGTGCTCCTGCACCTGCTCCTCGCGGCCCTTCCCCGGCTCCTGACGCTTGCTTTCCTTGCCTGGCATGGCTTCAGCTCCCTCGTAGCTCTCGTCGACAGGGGCACTCCGTCCCCGCCGCGCCGGCCGGTCCCCGGGCACCGTGCTCTCGTACCCCACCTCAGGTGAGCGGTTCCGGCGCGGGCACCGGACCCGGCAGTGGGCCCGGCTCTGGTTGCGGCCCGGGGTTCGGGGCGGGGGGCGGCTCGGGATCGGGCCCCGGCTGCGGCGGGGCCGGCGGCACCGGATCCGGTCCGCCCGGCCCGGGCACGGGGCCCGGGAGGGGCCCCGGCGCCGGACCGGGGCCAGGACCGGGCGCAGGGGTGGGACTGGGAGGCACGGGGTCGTTCGGCGGGGTCCCCACGGCTTCTCCTCTCCTCGGCCCCTGGTCGGGGCGCGATGACTCCTGCCGCACGCCTACCCGCACCACGCAGCCGTAGACGCCCGCGTCGCCGTGGGTCCCGGCGGCGGGCAGGACCGGGAGGTGGTCGCGCCCGCCACGCCGGGGACACAGAAAGGACCGCCCGCCGTGCGTCATACGGGGCGGCGTGGGAAGGTGCCGGAAATGATCAGCAGCCTCGTCACCCGTGTCGCGCAGCGCCGCCGCGAGCCGGTCGCCGTCCAAGCCCTGCGGTCCACCGCCGCGGCCGTCGTCAGCTACGTCATCGCGCTCCGCCTGAGCAGTGAGCCGAACCCGCTGACCGCCCCCCTGACCGCCCTTCTCGTCGTCCAGGTCACCCTGTACTCCACGCTGACCACCAGCATCCGCAGGGTGAACTCCGTGGTCGTCGGCGTTCTCATCGCGATCGGTTTCAGCGCGCTGGTGGGCCTCACCTGGTGGAGCCTCGGCCTGCTGATCCTGGCCTCACTGGTGGTGGGCCACCTGGTGCGGGTGGACGAGTTCGTCCCCGAGGTCGCGATCAGCGCCATGCTGGTCCTCGGCGTGACCCAGGTGGCGGACACCGCCTGGGACCGGGTCCTGGAAACGGTCATCGGCGCGGTGGTCGGGCTGCTGGTCAACCTGCTGCTGGCACCACCCCTCTGGGTCGGACCGGCCGGTACCGCGATCACCGATCTCGCGCTGCGCATGAGCCGGCTGCTCGATCACCTCGGCGAGGAACCCCTCGGACCGGCCAAGGTCGAACAGGCAGCGGCCCGGCTGCATGAGGCACGGCGGCTCGACAACGACATCGCGCAGGTCGACGCCGCCCTCCGGCAGGCCGAGGACAGCCTCCGGCTCAATCCTCGCGTCAAGGAGGGCCTGCTCTTCCGGCTGGTGCTGCGCACCGGTCTGGACACCCTGGAGATCTGCGCGGTGGTGCTCCGCGTGGCCTGCCGGACGCTGACCGACCTGGCCAAGGCCCGCCCGGACGGCCCGCTCTTCGATGCCGGGACCGCGGCCGCGCTGCAGCAGGTGCTGCGCCACACGGCGATCGCCGTGGAGAGCTTCGCCCAGCTGATCACCGCGCAGGTCAGCGCCAACGCGGAGGAGGCGGAGGCGCGCCTGACCGGGGAGCTGGCCGTGGCCCGGGCCTACCGCGACCGGCTGGCCGAGCTGCTGCTGGCCTCCGCCCGCGAGGATCCGGCGCACTGGCAGCTGCGCGGCGCGCTGCTCGCCGAGATCGACCGGGTCCTCGACGAGCTGGACGTCGACACACGGTCCCAGCGCCTCCTGGAGGAACTCGACCGCCACGCCCGCACCCTGCGCACGGGCGACCGGTGGGAGCGGCTGCGGGGTCGGCTGCGCGGGAAGGCCGAGTGAGACCGCGGGTGCGTGATGGGGGCGGGCAGGACGGGTAGGCGCTGCGCGTGGACCGGATGGAACGAGACCGGCAGAGGCATGAGATCGACAGAGGGAGCGGGCCGGCCCCGCACCGGCGCCCCCTCGGCAAGGACACGCTGATGGACACGTCGAAGGCGATGGCCCGCCGCATCCTGCGCGAGTACGGCGAGACGTACGTGCACGAAGCCGGCATCCGGCTGCGCGACACTCCGGCTCCGCTGTACCAGCTCCTCGTGCTGTGCGTCCTGCTGTCGGCGCCGATCCGTGCGTCGACGGCTCTCGCGGCGGCCCGCGAGCTGTTCGCGGACGGGCTGCGCACGCCGAAGCGGATGGCGGCATCGGACTGGCAGCGCCGCGTCGACGCGCTCGGGCGGGCGCACTACCGCAGGTACGACGAGAGCACGGCCACGGCGCTGGATGACGGCGCGCGGCTCCTGCTCGATCGCTGGAACGGCGATCTGCGCAACCTCCGTGAGGAAGCCGGCGGTGATCCCGCCCGTGTCCGGGAACTCCTCCAGGAGGTGCCCCGGATCGGCCCCACCGGCGCCGACGTCTTCTGCCGCGAGGCCCAGGCCGTCTGGCCGGAGCTGCGCCCCTTCCTCGACGCGCGGGCCCGCAAGGCGGCGGCCGGCGTCGGCCTGCCCCGCACCGCGCGGGCGCTCGCCGAGCTCGTCCCGCCGCGCGAGTTCGCCCGGTTCGCCGACGGCCTCGTACGGGTCGGCCTGACCCCGGACGCGGCCGACCGGCTGCGCGCGGCCTGACGGCGGCGCGGCCCGGCGCCCCGGCCCGTGCCCGGGGCGGCGGCGCCCCCGGAATCCGGCCGGCGGGCCGGGGGTTTCAACCGCCGCCGAGTGAGCACGCGCCACAAGACATGGGACACCGAGGTGGAGGCGAGTGGTATGGCGGGCGAGGCGCATGAGCAGGATGTCGTCGAGGTGATCCTCAAGGACCACCGCACCATGGAAGACCTGTTCCGCCGCATGCGGAGCGTCGAGGCCGACCGTGCGGGCGCACTGGAGAAGTTCTCGGCCCTGCTCATCGCGCACGGCGAGGCGGAGGAAGCCAAGGTGTACGGAGCGCTCAAACGCTTCAAGGACGTCGACGACGAGGAAGTGGAGCACGGCGAGGAGGAGCACGCCGAGGGCAACAAGGCGCTGCTGGCGCTGCTGGAGGTGGACGACGTCGGCTCCGAGGAGTGGGACGAGTGCCTGGAGGATCTGGTCAAGGCGGTCTCCCACCACGTGGACGAGGAGGAGCGGACGATCCTCAACGCCGCCAGGGAGAACGTCCCCGCCGAACGCAGGGCCGAGCTGGGCACCGCGTTCCTGCAGGAACGCGAGAAGCAACTGGCGTCCGGCTGCGGCCGCATCGAGAATGTGCGCAAGATCGTGGGCGAGTGACGGCGCGAGCCGCACCGTCCGCAGGAGAGGCGTCCGCCCGGCCCGGCGGCCCGGCCCAGCGGGCGGGCGCCGGGTCGGGCCGCCGGGACGAAGCCGTGAGCCGGAGTCCGGCGGCCGTCGCCGTTCGGGCGGGCACGGTTCAGGCAAGGGGGGTGTGATCGGCCGGTACCGCCTCCCCGGGAGGGACCGGCCCGGGCGCCGTGCCGTCGCCGAAGGGGCTTGCGCCCAGGACCTCACGTCCGTGGGGTGCGAGCCAGCCCGCCGGGTCGGGGCCGGCCGGCACGATCCCCGTGGGGTTGATGTCGTCGTGCACCAGGTAGTAGTGCTGTTTGATGTGGTCGAAGTCGACGGTGTCCCCGAAGCCGGGTGTCTGGAACAGGTCCCGCGCGTAGGCCCAGAGCACCGGCATCTCGGTCAGCTTGTGCCGGTTGCACTTGAAGTGCCCGTGGTAGACGGCGTCGAAGCGTACGAGCGTGGTGAACAGCCGTACGTCCGCCTCCGTGATGCTGTCGCCGACGAGGTAGCGCGACCCCTCGAGCCGGGCGGACAGCCGGTCCAGCCGGGCGAACAGCCGTGCGTAGGCGTCGGCGTACGCCTCCTGACTGCCGGCGAACCCGGCTTCGTAGACGGCGTTGTTGACGTCCCGGTAGACCACTTCGTTCACAGCGTCGATGTCCGGCCGGAGGGCGGACGGGTAGAGCGCGGGCGCCCCGGGGCGGTGGTACGGCGTCCACTCCAGCGACATGTCGAGCGTGATCCGCGGAAAGTCGTTCGTGACCACTTCCCCGCTCGGCACGTCCACGACGGCCGGTACCGTGATGCCCCGGTCATAGCCGGGGTCGCGCGCGAGATAGGCGTCCTGGAGCCGCTCGATGCCGAGCACCGGATCACGGCCGCCGGGATCGAGGTCGAAGGCCCAGCTGCGCTCGTCGTGCACGGGGCCCGCGACGGCCATCGGTAGCGCCTCCTCCAGGCCGAGGAGCCGCCGTACGATCACTGCCCGGCTCGCCCACGGACACGCGCGGCTGACCACCAGACGGTAGCGCCCGGGCTCCACCGGGTAGCCGTCCCGCGCGTCAGCGGTGATCCGGGTGGTGATGTACCGGCTGTCACGGGAGTATCCCTTGCCGCGGTTCACATAGCTCATCCCCGGCGCCTACCCGCATTCGGCCGGAGAACCCGCTCCGAGTTCCTTGGTCCTTCTCGGTGGCGACGGCGGCTGAAGAGAGGAGCGTCGCACCGGCGAGGCTGCCCCAGAGCGCCGCCGATCCGTGGGGTGCGAGAGCGGTGATGACCACCGGGGAGACGGCGAGACCGAAGCCGGTGGAGAGCTCGAAGCGGGCGAGGGCGCGTCCCATGGCGTGAGCCGGGGCGAGGACGGTGGCCAGCGCGGTGGCGCTGCCCGCATAGACGATCTCGCCGAGGGTGCAGACCACGGACACCGCGGCGACGGCCGGGGCACCCCAGCCGTGGCCCAGTGAGGTGGCCGCGAGGAAGCCCAGGTACGACGCGGCGAGCACCACGCCGGCGAGAGTGAGCACGGTCCGCCGGGAGAAGCGGGACATCAGGACGGTGACCGGAACCTGCAGAGCCACCACCAGCACCGTGTTGGCCACGAAGATGGCCGCCGACCACACGGGGGACGCGTGCAACTGTGTCACCAGGATCAGGGGGAGCGCGATTTCGGGGACGTTGAGGCAGAAGGCGTAGACCACGTTGGCGGCCAGCAGCGCGCGCATGCGCGATGCGGGCGCGGCGGCCGTGCCCTTGGCCAAGGTGGCGGCCGGATGCGCCTGCAGGTGGACCGACCACGCCAGGGCCGCCGCAGCGAGATAGGCGACCCCGGTGACGGCGGCCAGCGCCTGCAATGCGGTGGCGCCGCCCGCCAGGCACACGGTGGCCAGGAGCGCGCCCGTGCCCATCCCGGCGTTGCGCAGGGCGCGGCCCGCCGCGAGAGCGGTGTCGCGTTCCCGGCCGTGGACGACCGTGGCCACGAGAGCTGCGTGGGCGGCCGGCCACGCCTGGTTGCCGATGCCGAGGAAGAGCGCCGCCGTCGCGAACGGCCAGACGTGCCCCGCCGGGGTGGCCAGCAACAGCGCCACGCCCAGCACCCGCACCATCATGGACGCCGCCACGACCGTGCTGCGGGCGCCCCGGTCCAGCCATCGGCCCACCGCGGGCATGCACGCCAGACCCACGACGACGCCGACCGTCATGGCGATACCGGTGGCCGGCGCGGACAGCTTCAGCACCATCACCCCGTAGAGCAGCAGAAAGGGCCGCAAAAGGCCGGTGCCGAGCGCGTCCACGGCGAGGGCTACGGCATAGCGGGGGCCTCCGGAGGCACGGACGAGGGCGCTGAGGCGGATCCTGGTGGTGGGCATGGCGTCTACGGTGCGTTCGGCGGCCGGGCCGGCCATGTCGGTTGACGGAGACCGTCAACCGACGCCGTCGCCGGTCGTCCGGTCGGTGATGATGAGGGGGTGACGTTGAGGATCGACATCAGCGGCCTGCCGTCCGAGCGACTGCGGTTCGCCCCCTCCCCGCTGGCCGAACTGACCGCGATGCTGCACGTGCTGGCCGAACCCGGGCACCATCCGCAGTTCGCCGGCTGGGCCGGGGAGGTCTGGGCCGGGCTGCGGCCGGAGCTGGCCGAGCGGTTGCGGGAGGCGGAGTTCCTCTGGCGATCCTCACAAGCCGACTTCCTGATCCCGGCCCGGCCTCGGCCGACCCTCGCCGAGGAGTTGGACGACGTGGACCGGATCGACGACGCAACGTACGTGACCGCCGCGCTCGTCACGACGTGCGGCAGCAGCCGGGTCCACTTCGCTGCGCCGTCGCCGCTCACCGACGCGACGGCGCGTGCGCGTGCCCTGGACCTGGCCCAGGCCCGCGGAGCTCGGCACGAGGCCTTCGCGGAAAGGCTGCTCGCGGACCCGGGCGCCGTGCGGGCGCGGGTGCGCGAGACCCTCGAACAGTGCGCCGACGCCTTCTTCGACGCCGCCTGGGCGGGCGTAGCCGTGCAGCTCGCCACCGACCTGCGTTTGAAGAACGACCTGCTGAAGCGCCAGGGCGTCGGTGCGGCACTCGCATCGGTCTCCGGCGCGGTCACCCTGGCACCGGGCGGCGACTGCATCATCGTGGACAAGCTGCAGGACAAGGCGACCACCGCCCACGGGAGCGGGGTCACCTTCATCCCCAGTGTCTTCGGCCGCCCGCACCTGGTGGCCGTCCACGCGCCCGGGTGGCGACCGGTGGTGCAGTACCCCGTGGCCGAGGCGAGTCCGTCGGAGCCGGTATCGCTGGAGACGGTCACACTACGGCTGGAGGCGCTGGCACATCCCGTACGGCTGCGGCTGCTGCGCACTCTGGCCCGCGGCCCGCACACCACCGGTGAACTGGCTCACGCCTGGGAACTCTCGCCCCCGGAGGTCTCCCGCCACCTCGCCGTCCTGCGCCGCGCGGGCCTGCTCACGGCCCGGCGGCAGGGTCGTTACGTCCGGCACACCCTCCACCTGCCCGATCTGACGGCGCTGGGAGCCGATTTGCTGGCGGCCGTACTGCGCTGAGCGCCGGGTCGGGGGCTGCGGTCGTCCGCGATGCCCACGTTCACGGGCCGGCTCGCGTGTGTGTGATGACGTACACGACGGCCAGGCCTGCCGCTCGAAGGGGACGGTGTCCCGCTCCGCGGAGGTGTCGATCCGGCCCGATCCGTCCGGAGGCGCCGAAACGCCGTGAGCGTCCCGAGGACTGCGGGGGAAGGAGGCGGGTAGGCGCCCCACATGTTCCCCGGGATGGACCGCACGGCGGCGTAGCGGGAGAGAGGTGCACATGAACCGGGCCGCACTGTTCGACGTGGACGGCACCCTCGCCGACACCAACCATCTGCACGTCACGTGCTGGTGGGAGGCCTTGCGGCAGGCGGGCCACGAGGTGGCGATGCACGACATCCATCGCGCGATCGGCCTGCCCGGTGAGGACCTGCTCGCCCACGTGCTGGGCGACGACCACGACACGGACGAGAACGACGCGCTGACCGCCGCACACAGCACCCTCTACGCCACGTATTTCGACCGGCTCCCGCCGCTGGACTCGGCGGCCGAGCTGCTGCGCGAGCTGGACCGGCGGGGCTGGCGGGTGGTGCTCGTGACCTCGGCCACCTCGTCCGAGCTGGACGCGCTCCGACGGGCCGTCGGCGCCGATGACGCCGTCACCGCGACGGCCAGCTCGGACGACGTCGGCCAGGGCAAGCCCGCACCCGACCCGGTGCAACACGCCCTCGACCTCGCTGACGCGCCCGCGCACTCCGCCGTCTTCGTCGGCGACACGGTGTGGGACATGAAAGCGGCATCCAGGGCGGACGTCGCCTCCGTGGGCCTGCTGTGCGGCGGCATCCCGCGCGCCGACCTGGAGGAGGCCGGTGCCCGGGCCGTGTACCAGGACCCCGCGGATCTCCTCGCCCACCTCGACGAGAGCCCGTTCTCCGGCGGAACCGGCGGACGGAGAAGCGGCGTATAGAAAGGATCGGTCCCGGAAGGGTGACCCTTCCGGGACCGATCCTCCTTCATTCCATCGGCAGAGGAAGCCGAACCTTCGCGCGTCCCGCGCACGGGCCCGTGGCGCTGAACACCGGACGGGGACGGCCCACCTTCAGGCGCCGGGTCAGTCGTGGGGGCCCTTCCAGCGGGTCGGGGGTTCGCCCGGTTCGGTGGGCTCGGCCGGCCGGTCGAGGCGGCTCGCCTCGTCCGTATCGGCTGCTCGTGTGGTCGCAGTCGCCTCACGCGAGCTTTCGGTCCGTCGCTTCACGTGTGGTGCGCGGCGCCGCTCTTCCTCGTCGTGGCCGTGCAGAGGTGCGCCTCCCGCGCCGCCCTGGTCGTCCATGGCAGATCCTTTCGCCGGTTCGTCCTGGCTCCCCTCCCCCGGCCCCTGCCCGGACGCCGTGGTGGAAAACCTGCGGACGCCGTGGAAGGATCCGGTCCCCGCACACCCCTCCCGGCCGAGGAGGCGGGGAGGCCGCGGAAACCCCAGAGTCCCGGTCACGACGCCGCCGAAGTCCTCATGACCCGGTCCGCCACGTGGTCGAGACGCTGGGCGAGCGTCCGCTCCGGGGCTAGCGGGGCGGTGTCCATGCCCGCCCCCGAGCGCAGGCCGTCGAGGAACTCCCCGACGGCTTCCTCCGAGGTGTACAGGGGCTCCCAGGAGAGTTCCTCCCGTGCCCGGGTGGAGTCCATCAGCGGGAGTCGCAGGACGGCGTCGAAGAGGTCCGGGGAGGCGGGGACCAGGTGCAGCCGCCAGGCCGCGGCGAGGGCGGCCCGCACCGGGCGGACGGGCATCGACCGGCTCCGCGCGGCGAAGACGCGGGCCAGCACCTCGGCGTCCACCGGCGGATCCGCCGCCAGGTTGAAGGCCCCGCGCACGGGGAGGGCGACGGCCGCCCGGTAGGCGGCGGCCGCGTCGTCGGTGTGCAGGGCCTGGAAGCACAGCCCCGGCAGGTCGGGCACCACGGGGATGAGCTCGGGCCGTACGAAGCGGCCCGGGAGCAGCCTGCCCGCGAAGATCCTCCGCTGCTCGGCGGCGGCGGCCTTCTTGAAGAGGAAGCCCGGCCGCATCCTCACCACACGGACGTCCGGATGGGTGTGCTCGTACGTGTCGAGGACCCTTTCGAGGTAGGCCTTCTCGCGCGTGTACGCGGCCTGCGGCCAGCCGTGGGTGGGCCAGGACTCGTCGACCCTGCGGTCCTTGGGTCCGGGTGAGTAGGCGCCGACCGAGGATGCGTGGACGAGCGCGGGCACACCGGCGGCGGCCACGGCGTCGAAGACGCGCAGACTGCCGAGGATGTTGGTGCGCCAGGTCTCGGCCGGGTGGTGGGTGGGCTGGAACTTCCAGGCGAGATGGACGACGGCGTCCGCGCCCCGGAAGAGCGGCACGAGGTCGTCGCCGCCCGGCTCGATGTCGGCGGCCTGCCAGTGGGTCTTGTCCGGGTTCCAGCCCGGGACCCGGCGGGCCAGGCCCAGTACGGAGCCCACGGTCGGGTCTTCCGACAGGGCCCGCACCACGCTGGTCCCGACATTCCCGGTGGCCCCGACGACCACGACACGGCTTCCCTCCCCACTGATCCCCACGAGGTGCTGTGCAGGTGCGTGACGCGTCATCGTGTCGTCTCCGTCCTCGGCGTATTCCGTGAGCTCGTTGCTCTCCGTGAGCTCGTTGTTTTCCGTGGCCTCGTCGCTCTTCTCGACCTCGTCGTTCGCAAAAGGAGGGCCGTGCCGGAGAGCAGGCCGCGTGCGCACGACGCCATTGCCCGCCGGCAGCATGCCGTCGACAGCTGGAGGCCCGCCCGGCGCCTACCCTTGCTCCCCCGTCGCATGCCTCGGCACCCCTCCGGAAGGTCTGCCGCCGACGGGCCGGCGCCCCGGCGTAGGCTTGCCGCATGGGCAGCATCCGACCCCTCGTGCGCACCTGGGAGATCTTCCCCGGCACGGGCTACTCGACCGCCTGGGTCGGTCTCACGCCTGGCCGTCTCACCGCACGCGGGCGGGCCGTGGGCCTGGTCCCCGAGCCGTACTGGTTGACGTACGTACTCGAAACCTCCGACGACTACGTGACCTCGCACTTGTCCGTCACGGTCGAGACGGCGGCGTCGGCCAAGGAGCTGGATCTGCGCAACGACGCCGGCCGCTGGACCGTCGACGCGACGTACCGGCCCGATCTCGACGGTGCGCTCGACTGCGACCTGGGCCTCTGCCCGCTGACCAACACCATGCCCGTGCTCCGTCACGGCCTGCACCAGAGGCCCGGAACCGAACCGCACCACTTCCTGATGGCCTGGGTCTCGGTCCCGGACCTCGCGGTCAGCGCGAACCGGCAGACGTACACGCATCTCGCCCGCGCCGAGCACGGCGCACGCATCCGCTACGAATCCGGCGACTTCCACGCCGACGTCGAGTTCGACGACGACGGTCTGGTCCTGGAGTACCCGTCTCTGGCGGCCGCACTCACGCACTGACCCCGGCGGACCGGGGAGGGACACACCCTCAGGAGGCGGCCCGGAGCCGGGAGGCCGCGGCTTCCGCTTCGTGGACGACGCGAGCGGGATCCACGTCGACGAGGCGTCCGCCCAGCTTGAGCGGCCGGCCGTTCACGAAGACCGCATCGACGTTCTCCGGGCGGCCGTTGAGCACGATCTGGTTGATCCAGTCGAACCGTGGCGCGAAGTTGAGTGCGGCGGGGTCGATCACGATGACGTCGGCGCATTTGCCGGGTGTCAGCGACCCGACCGTCCCGGCCATGCCGATCGCTTCGGCTCCGCCCAGCGTGGCGATCCGCAGCACGTCGTGGACCTGGGGGTACACCGACGTCTCCAGGGAGCGGACCCGCTGCAGGCCGACGGCCGTCTTCATGAGCGCGAAGAAGTCGGAGGTGTCGTTGGTGCCGCCGTCCTGGCCGAGCCCGACCTTGACGCCGCGTCGGCCCAGTTCGGGCAGCCGCATGATCCCCGATGCGAGCCGCATGTTGCTGAGCGGACAGTGCGCGACCCTCGCGTCGTGCGCGGCGATGACGGCCAACTCGTCGTCGCTCAGGTGGATCGCATGGTTCATCAGCAGGCGTGGGCCCAGCGCACCGATGTCCGCCAGAATGCCGATCGGGTCGTCCGCCCGCTGCTCGGCACGTTCGAGGACGTGGCTGTTGAGCATGACGCCGAGGTCTTCGGCGATCTCCCAGTGGACCCGGTTGAGACCCTGGATGGCCCGCGCCGCGTGCGTGGCGACCTGCGCCGAGGCGAGCGGCAGCGGGTCGATGAGTTCCCGCTTCGCCCGGGTGATCAGCGGGGCGTCCCGCTCCGCCTGGAACATCGCGTAGGTGAAGCGCACCCCTGTATCGGCCAAAGCCCGTACGTACTGGACCGTGGTGTCGTACGGGATGGCGTCCACCCAGTCCACGAGTGTGGTCACGCCGGACTGCAGGGAGTCGAGGGCGCCGAGGCGCACGAAGCGGTACATGTCAGCCGGGGTGATCCGTGAGAACGTCCGCCAGTTGCAGTCGGCCAGCCATCCGAAGAGGTCGCGGTCCGCGCAGCCGCCTCGCATGGACGACTGCCACAGGTGAGTGTGGACGTCGACGAATCCCGGCATGACCAGTTTTCCGGCGGCGTCGATCACCTGGGTGCCGGGAGGGGCCGGCAGGCGCTTGCCGATCGCCGAGACGAGTCCGTCGCGCATGAGGACGTCCGCGTGCTCCACGGCGCCCAGCGGGCCTTCGCCGAGGGCGGGGTCCATGGTGAGCACGAGCGCGGCGTTCCTGAGCACCGAGGCCCGGACTGTCGGCGTTCCCCCTCGCGGCTGCGTGCGGCCGGCGGCGCCGAGGACGAAGGGCACGGTCGCGGCCATGCCCAGGCCGGCCAGTACTCCGCGGCGGCTGGGGGGTTCGGGCTGGGGATGAGAGCCCGAGTGCGGGTTCGGGCGCGCGTGCGGGGACGGGCCTGGATCCGATGCGGTTGAGGCGGTGCCGGGACGTTCACGGAGCGGGTCCATGTCGTGTTGCCTCCCAACGAGCCACGGGTGGGATCGGCGATCGCCCTTCCGCGCGCTGACGAGACGTCAGGCGAGCGGGAGGAGTACATGGATCGTGCGTCAGGCCAGGTGACTTCCGATAGAGGCGCGTCAACATTTTGTGGAAATCAGGTACCGGTGCATTGCAGGAAAAAGGCCCCGCCGGTGTTGCACCGGCGGGGCCACACAGTCCTGCTGCAGGCACCGGGCAGGCCGGGCCTCACCCCGCATGCGGGGCCGTGCAGTGCGTCAGAGGGAGTTCTTCGACGCGCTGGAGACGACGCATTCCTTGTACTCGCTGCCGTCGCCCTTCCCGGTGTACGTCGTCGTGGCCTCGGCCTGCCGGGACGCACCCGCCTTGACGGTGAGTCCGGTCACCTGGGCCTGCGCGGGGGCGGCGCTCGACGTGGTACCGCCGCGGAACTTCATGGTGATGTTGTAGGTGTAGTCCAGCGAGCCGTTGTTGGTGACGGTGAGCCGGGCGACCAGGTTCTTGCCGGAGCCGTCCAGCCTGCAGCTGTCGATCCTGATGTCGCGCTCGGCCTTGTTGCTGCTGCTGGAACCGCCGGTGACGGAGGTACCGCCCGAGCTGCTGCTACTGCTCGTGGTGTCGCTGCCGTCGCTGTTGCTGCCACCACCCGTGGTACCCCCGCTGGAGCTGCTGGAGCTCGAGCCGGAACTGCTGCTACCGCCACAGCTGCCGCCGCTGGAGCCACGGGCTCCGGTGAGTGCGACGATGGCGATGCCGAAGACGGCGATGGCGCGGACATGGCGAAGCTTCACGTTCAACCCCGTTGAAATATCAGTGACCGGAAACCCGTCTTGACGGGCACACGTCACCCTAACAGCGCGCGCGGGCGACCTCGTCCGACCGCCACCGCAGGCGGAATCCTCCCGTCCGCCTACGCGCCGCAGCTGCCCACTCCTTCCGGCCCGAACTCGGCGTACAGCGGCGGCAGTTCCTCCTACCGGAACCGGGCCGGCGGGGCCTCGCCGTGGAAGAAGGTTTTGGCGCGGAACATGGCACGGTCGTCGTCCTTCACCTGACCGGGCCGCGAGCCGTTGCCGAGCAGCACCCCGCCGAACCCCATCCGCAGGTAGGCCGCAGTGTGGTGGAGACTGGTCACCAGCCCTTCGGCGACCGCCTCGTCGCGTTCCGCCATGACCGTGACCCCCCACAGCCTCCGGCCCGCCATCTGCTCTTTGAAGTCCGAGCCGGGCACCGTCAGCCAGCCCGACCAGTAGTCGAGGTAGCGCTTGGTGTGCGCGGAGAGCGAGTACCAGTACAAGGGCGAGGCTAGGACGATGTCGGTCGCCTCCAGAGTGGCCTGGCGCAGCAGTTCCTCATTCTCGTCGACGGGCCAGGCACCGGTCTCGTGCCGCCCGTCCTGGAAATCGGGCAGCGGCAGCCGGGCCAGGTCCACCCAGCGCCGGGGCACGTCGGCGGGCAACTGCTCGGCCGCAGCCCGCGCGAGCGTCTCGGTGTTGCCGTCCGCGCGGGAGCTGCCGAGGACGAAGAGGAAAGAGCGGTCCGCGCCGCGGGACGTCTCGATGGTCATGGCTGCTCCGGTTCTCGGACCCGCGGGCGCGGGAGATCTTGTACGGTCTCCGCCTGCAACGCCCGCAACCTGCAAGGCTATTCCGGCAGTTCCGTCGGCCGGCCCACTCAGCGCCTGCGGCCGGTGCGGGCCGACAACCCCCGGTGCAGGCACGCGGTGAGGCGAGCCGCGGCGGTCCCCCCGGGGTCGAGGCGGGGGTTGAAGATCGTGACGTCGAGGCCGACCGCCCGTTCGCCGGCCAGGGCCGTGCACAGGACGCTCTCCAGCTCCTGCCAGGTCAGCCCTCCGGGGAGGCGGTAGTCGACGGCGGGCATGATCGCATCGTCCAGGACGTCCACGTCGAGGTGGACCCAGTACCCGGCGTGGTCGTCGTGCGTGAGCCGGCCGACCGCCTCGCGCGCGGCGGTGGCGGCGCCGGCCGCGCGGACACCATCGAGGTCGATCGCGTGGAGCCGGGGCGGCAGCGGTTGCATCCCGGCCTCGTGAGACTCGGCGGAGTCGCGGAAGCCGAAGGCGACCACGTCCTCGTCGCGGAGCAGGGGGCCGCGGCCTTCGAGGTCGGTGAGCAGCCGGGGGCCGCGACCCGTGGCCAGGGCGAGTTCCATCGAGGCCGCCTCGCCGGCCGGTTCCGCCGAGGGCTGGTAGAAGTCGGTGTGGCCGTCGAGGAACAGCAGGCCGTAGCGGCCGCGGCGGCGCAGGGCGAGGAGGTTGCCGAGCAGGACGGTGCAGTCGCCGCCGAGGACCAGGGGGAAGCGGTCGTCGTCGAGCACGGCGCCGACCGCGTCGGCCAGGCGGACGGAGTACCGCGCGATGCCGACGGGGTTGAGGACCCCGGTGCCGGGGTCCCGCCGGGGGTCGTACGCCGGTGCCTCGACCCGGCCGGCGTGCACCGACCCGGGGTGGTCCGCCAGACCGGCTTCGAGCAGGGCCGTCGGGAGGTCCTGCACGCCGGACGGGCGCAGCCCGAGCACGGAGGGTGCCTCGATGATCGCCACGTCGTGCACGTTCCAGCTCCTTCGCCGTCCCGTCGAGGACCGCGCCACCTGCCCTGCCCGTACCCATGATCCTGCAAGGGCGGACACCGTGCCGAGTCGGCTCCGCGGGGCGGGGCGGGGCCGCTCGGGGGCAGGGTCCGTCGGGCTGCTCGGGGCAGGGTGGGGCTCGGGGCAGGGTCGGGCTCGGGGCCGGCCGAGCCCGGAGACCGGTCGGGCCCGGAGGCCGGTCGGGCTCGGAGGCCGGTCGGGCTCGGAGGCCGGTCGGTGCGTGGTCAGCCGGTGTCGAGAACGAGGTCGGCGCGGTGCCGGCCCGGGGCGATGAGGCGGGCGTTCGCCTCATCCGAGCGGGCCACCCACGCGCGTGCGCACGCCGGCTCCTTGCCGTGCTGTACGTGCCGGTCGACCAGCCGCCGGACGCGCAGGTCCTCGGCCGGGGCGAGATACCAGGCCTCGTCCAGCAGGGGCCGTACCGATGCCCACTGCCCCGCGTCGTGCAGCAGGTAGTTCCCCTCGGTGATCACCAGCGGTACGGCCGGGGGTACGGGGATGCTGGCCGCGATCGGCTCCTCCAGCGAGCGGTCGAAGGCGGGTGCGTAGACCGTGCCCCCGCCGGATGCGCGAAGGCGGCCCAGCAGGGCGACGTACCCGGCTGCGTCGAACGTGTCCGGAGCGCCCTTGCGGTCGGCCCGCCCGACCCGCGCCAGCTCCGCCCGGGCGAGGTGGAACCCGTCCATCGGGACGACCACGGCCCTCTCCGGCCCGAGCGCTTCGGCGAGCAGGGCGGCCAGCGTCGACTTCCCGGCCCCCGGTGGCCCGGCGATGCCGAGGATCCGCCGACCGCCCCGCGCCGCCAGCGCGGCCGCCTTCCCCACCAGCTCCGTCGTCGTCTGCACCTGCCCATCCTGCCCGAGGATCACGCCCCCGCGCCGTCGCGGACGGTGTTCGCCGCACGGGCCGGGCGGCGGCGCTGCGGTCGTCGTGAGGTTTACCGCGATCCGCCGCCGCCCGGTGACGCGCTCGGGTCAGTGGGGCGTTCGGCCAGCGGGTCAGTGGGTCCGGGTCAGGGGTCAGTGGGTCAGGGGGGCAGGGGGTCAGCAGAGCGGGCAGGCCTCCCGGATCACGCGCCAGGTGAAGGTGGTGGAGGCCGCGGAGCCTGCGGCGTCCGTGGCGGTGACGGTGACCGTACGGGTTCCCGTGCCGCGGAGGAAGCCCGAGATCAGGCCGGTCGTGGCATTGATCGACGTGCCCGTGGGCAGGTTCACGGCCGACCACCTGTACGGTGACGCGCCGCCGGTGGCCGTCATCTGCAGGCGGGCGCTGTCGTACTGGTAGGAGAGCTGGTAGCCCGGATTGGCCACGGTCGGGGCGACGGCCGTGCTGTGGACCGCCGGGGCGGCCGTCTGCGGCGCGGCGACGGCCGGGCCGACCGGTGCGGCGAGGACGGCCGTCAGCCCGAGGGCCAGCGCCGCGAGGCGGCGTGGGGCGCGCGAGAATGTGCTCAACAGGACCTCCGAACTCGTCGGGAGGTGTCGAAGGTCCCGGTACGGGTCCCGAGAGCCGTCACCCCCCGTGCTGGGTATGGGTGTTCGAGGTGCGATGGCGCGTCGGAATCATAAGGGGACCGGCCTGTCACGTCGATGGCGCCCAGCGGCGGTGGAAGGGGCGGCAGCCGCGGTCTTCAGCCATCGTTTGCCCATCCAACCCGTACGTCACATGCCGGGACGCGAGCGTCACACCGCCGGCCGTTCCACGGCCCGTTCCGCCGGCGCCTCCCCCGACCACTCCACCGGCCGACCCGCCCGCGACTCGCCCTTCCAGCCCCAGGCCGTGAGCATCCCCGGGGAGATACCGGGGTACCGGGGGGATTCCAGGGAGCGCACGGCCTCGTCGAGCTGTCCGTCGTCGACGAGGCCGGTCCCCACCATGGCCTCCCGTGCCCGGTCCCAGGTGTCGGCCCAGAACCTGCTGATCGCACTGCCCGGCAGGAGCGGTGGTACGTGGATCTCGGCCGCCACGGATTCCAGTCCCGCCTCGCGCAACAGCTCGGGATGGCCGGGCACCCGTGACACGTCCGTGCCGATGGTGTCGCGCAGCCCCTGCCACATGGCCCGCATGGCGCGGGTGTACGGCGTCACGGGCGCGGAGCCCGTGGTCAGGTCGACCGCATCGCTGACGACCAGGACGCCACCGGGGGCGAGCAGCCCGCTCAGCCTGGCGACCATGCGCCGCGGGGACGGCAGGTGCATGAGTACGAAACGGGCGTGGACCAGCTGGAAGAGGCCGGGCGCGAAGTCGTCGGAGGTGACGTCGGCCTGCAGCACGGTCAGTCCCGGCAGGGGGTGCGCCGCGAGGAACCGTACGTCGCGATCCACCGCGAGGACCGTCGCGACGCCCGCTTCGTCCAGCAGGCGGCGCGCCACCGTGCCGGTTCCGGCTCCGACCTCCAGGCAGTTCCAGCCCGGGCCCGCTCCCAGCATCCGCAGCCGGGCCATGGTCGTCGCGTCGTAGGTGAGGGCTCCGAGGTCGATACGGTCGCCCTCGCCACCCTCGTCGGGCCGGAAGACCCGCTCGCCGTAGCGCCCTTCGCCCCGGGAGCTCGCGTCGTCCGACGGCAGCCGTGCGCCAGTCATGAGGTCATTGTCCCCTCGATCGGCCGCCCGGGCGCGCCCGGGCGGCCGGGCGCGGCCGCGACGCGTACGACGCATCGCGGGCACCGCGCGGCACTTCCGGTCGGCCTGCCCCTGCCCGCACCCACCGGTGGCCCGCCCCCACCGACCTCGACCCTGCCCGCCCCCCACCGGTCCCTCCCCCGGCGTGGACTCCGCACAGATCCCCGGCCCGCGTGGAATCCGGCCCGAGGCGGGCGTCGGGGGTGCAGCCGAGGTGATGTCGAGCGCGGCGTCCGCGTGGGCGTCCGCGGGGCAGTCGGGTCACGTCGGGCGTGGCGTCCGCGTGCCCCGGGGCGGAGGCGGATATACCGCAGGGAGCCCCACGTTCCCACCCTGTCCCTCTCCCCCGGCCCGCGGGAGGCCCCGTGTTCCACCGCCTCGCCCTCGGCGCCGTCGCCTTGGTGCTCGCCGTCGCCGCCGGCACCTCCCAGGCGGCTCCCGCTCCCCCGCCCGGTCCCGCTCCCGCTCCCGTGCCGCAGGCGGCTTCCCCGGCGTCAGCGCCCACGACGCGGCCGCAGGTCACCGCCGTCGCCTCGGCCCCCGGCAGCGCGACGGCCCTGGCCGGATACGCCATCCAGTCGACGGCGAAGGTCACCGACCCTGCGGCCGACGTCTCCAGCCCCGGCTACCCGGCGGCGGGCTGGTATCCGGCCGGGCCGCGCTCCACCGTCCTCGCGGCGCTGCTCGCCGCGGGCGTGTACCCCGACCCCTTCTACTCCACCCACCAGCAGCAGATTCCGGCCGCGGACTTCGACGTGCCCTGGTGGTACCGGTCAGACTTCACCGTCGCCGACACGGCCGCGCGCACCTACCTGGACTTCAGCGGCGTCATCTCCGCCGCCGACGTCTTGGTCAACGGCCGCCCGATCGCCCGCGCGACCGCCGTCGCCGGCGCGTACACCCGGCACGAGTTCG
This sequence comes from Streptomyces sp. NPDC054849, assembly GCF_053610945.1. NCBI lineage: Bacteria > Bacillati > Actinomycetota > Actinomycetes > Kitasatosporales > Streptomycetaceae > Streptomyces > Streptomyces sp. NPDC054849. The sequence goes on along the minus strand of NZ_JBSGZI010000085.1, from coordinate 8,522 downwards.
ACGTCACCGGCCTGATCGGTAAAGGCACCAATACGGTCGCCTTCCGGATCCAGCCCAACGATCCGCGCAAGAAGCTCACCATGAGCTGGCTCGACTGGCTCCAGCCGCCACCCGACGAGAACATGGGCATCGTCCGTGACGTCACGGTGCGCCGCGGCGGCCCCGTCGCCCTGCGCGACGCGCATGTGGTGACCGCCCTGGCCATGCCGTCGATGACCACCGCCGACCTGACCGTCAAGGCGCAGGTGCGCAACGACTCGGCCGCCACCGTCACCGCGGCCGTGTCCGGCACCGCAGGCCCGGCCACCCTCAGCCGGAGCGTCACCCTGGCCCCGGGCGAGACGAGGACCGTGGTCTTCTCCCCCGCCGACCACCCCGCGCTGCGGCTGACCGCCCCCCGCGTGTGGTGGCCCGCCGCGATGGGCGAACAGCCGATGTACGGCCTCGACCTGACCGCGACGGTGAACGGCGCGCCCTCCGACACCGCCCGCCAGTCCTTCGCCGTCCGCGACGTACAGGCGCCGCTGAACGCCGACGGCGCCCGGCAGTACCGGATCAACGGCCGCCCACTGCTCGTCAAGGGCGCCGGCTGGTCCCCCGACGAGTTCCTGCGCTGGGACCGCACCTACGTCGAGGACCGGCTCAAGTACGCCCTCGACCTCGGCCTGAACACCCTGCGCCTGGAAGGGCACATCGAGCCCGACGAGTTCTTCGACCTCACCGACCGGTACGGGATCCTGACGCTGCCCGGCTGGGAGTGCTGCAGCAAGTGGGAGGGCGAGGTCAACGGCACGGAGGCCGGGGAGCGATGGGACTCCGCCGACTACCCGGTCGCCAGGGCGTCCATGGCCGCGGAAGCGGCCCGCCTGCGCCATCACCCCAGCGTGATCTCCTTCCTGATCGGCAGTGACTTCGCACCGGACGAGGAGATCGAACAGGGATACCTCGACGCACTGCGGGCCGCCGACTGGACCGCCCCCGTGATCCCGGCGGCGTCCGACGCCTCCGCCCCGGTCACCGGGCCCTCCGGGATGAAGATGACGGGACCGTACGACTGGGTCCCGCCCGGCTACTGGTACGAGAAGCGGGAGGGCGGCGCGACGGGTTTCAACTCCGAGACCAGTGCCGGCCCGGACGTTCCGACCCTCGACACGCTGCGCCGCATGATGTCCCCGGCCGAGCTGGAGACCCTGTGGAGGGACCCGACCGCCGCCCAGTACCACCGCTCCCCCTCGCGCACCTTCGCCACCATGGCGCTGTACAACGCCGCGCTGGCGGGCCGCTACGGCTCACCGACCGGCCTGGAGGACTACGTGCGCAAGGCGCAGCTCGCCCAGTACGAGAACGTGCGCGCACAGTTCGAGGCCTACGCGCGCCACGCCGGGGACTCGTCCGCGCCGTCGACCGGGGTCATCTACTGGATGTTCAACAGCGGCTGGACCTCCCTGCAGTGGCAGCTGGTGGACCGCTTCCTCGACCAGGGCGGGGCCTATTTCGGTGCGAAGAAGGCGAACGAGCCGCTGCACGTCCAGTACGGGTACGGCGACCGCTCGGTCGCGGTCGTCAACAATCTGCCCGTCGCGGCCTCCGGCCTGACGGCGCGCGTCACGCTCTTCACGCCGGGCGGCGCGCAGCGGTACGACCGGACCGTGTCCGGCCTGAGCGTCCCGGGCGGCGGCGCGAGCAGCACCGTGCTCACCGTGCCCGAGTCGGTCGCAAACCTGCCCACGACCTACCTGGTCCGGCTGCTGCTGACCGACGGCGCCGGGCGCGAGGTGAGCCGGAACGTCTACTGGCTCTCCACCCGGGAGGACGTGCTCGACTATGCGAACAGCGACTGGTACCACACGCCGACCACGTCGTACGCCGATCTGCGCGGGCTGAACTCGATGGAGCGGGCGACGGTGACCGCGGCGGCCTCGACGACGCAGGACGGTGCGGGGAGGTCGACGACGACGGTGACCGTGCGCCACACGGGCACCGGCAGCACGCCGGCCCTGCTCACCGACGTCCACCTGGTGGGGGCGCAGGGCGACCCGGTGCTGCCGGTCCGGTGGAGCGACAACCAGGTCAGCCTGTGGCCGGGAGAGTCGGCGACGCTGACGGCGATCTACCGGACCGGTGATCTGCGCGGCTCCGCACCACGACTGCGTGTCTCGGGCTGGAACACTCCGACGGCCACGGTCCCGGCCGGCTGACCGTTCCCGCCGACCGCGCCGAGGGCCCGGCCCGACCGCTCCGGACACCTGCCGTCGGGCCCGGCCCGCCCCGGAAGGCCGTCAAGCCCGGCCCGCCCGGGTCACCGCGTCGGCACGGGTCACGTCGGCACGGGTCACCGCGTCGGCACGGGTCGACAGCGACGTGTGCCAGCCGGGGGGTTCCGTCGGCGGCTCCGGCGCGGTGCGGCGACCGCCCGTGGCGAAGAACGCCGACAGCGGGAGCGTGGCCGCGCCGACCGTGACCGCGTCCGGGCCCAGCGAGCCGAGGTCCACCGTGACCCGTCGGTCGGGATGGCGCAGCGAGTACCGGGTCGCGTGCTCCCGGACCGAGGGCAGGAGGTGCGGGCCCAGCAGCAGTCCGGCCCAGCCGCCGATCAGGATCCGCTCCGGACGGAACAGGTTGATCAGGTCCGACAGGCCGGCGCCCAGGTACTCCGCCGTCTCCTCCAGGACCTCCAGGGCCACCGGATCCGCCGCTCGCGCCGCCGCCAGCAGCTCCGACAGGGCGTCCTCCTCGTCCACCGCCTCCGGGGCCGCCGCCCCCCGGCCGACCGCGCCGCCGCCCCGCTCCGCCCACCGCGCCAGCAGGGACTCCGCGCCCGTGTAGGCCTCCAGGCAGCCCAGAGCCCCGCAGCGGCAGCGCCTGCCCCGCACCGAGACCGTCAGGTGGCCGCACTCGAGCGGGGTGCCCTCGGTGATTCCGCCGTCCGGCGAGCCGTCGGTGATCAGGCTGGCGCCGACGCCCGAGCCGAAGAGGACGACGACCGCGTCCCTGGCCCCGCGCCCGGCCCCGAACCACATTTCCGCCTGTCCGAGCGTCCGCGCGCCGTTGTCGATGAGGTACGGGACGTCCTCGGGCAGCGCCCCGGTGGCCCTCAGCAGCCGCTCCAGTGGGACCGCGTCCCAGCCGATCGTCTGCCCGTGGACGACGGCCCCGCCCGGCGCGTCGTGCTCCACGATGCCGGGGACGCCGACCCCGACGCCCAGCAGCCGGTCCGTACCGATCTCCGCCTCGGCGAGCACGGTGGCGATGCCGGCCCTGATGTGATCGACGATCGGGCCCACGTCGTAGCAGCCGCGCGGCAGCAACGGCAGCTCTGTGCGGGCCAGTTCGGTCAGGGTCAGGTCGAACAGCTCGACCCGGACCCGCGTTTCGCCGACGTCGACGCCGATCATGTGCGCGCTGCCGGAGCGGACACGCAGCAGCGTGCGCGGCCGGCCGCCGTCCGAGCCGACGACGCCCGCCTCCTCCAGCAGCCCGTCCGCGACCAGTTCGCCGACGACGTTGCTGACGGATCCGGAGCTCAGCCCGGTCGCGGGTCCGAGTTCCTGGCGGCTCATCGGCCCCCCGAAATACAGCCTTTGCAGGACGGCACTGCGATTGCCACGCCGCAGGTCCCGCACCGTGCGTCCGCTACGCCCTGTCGTCATCTGGCCCCTTCCACCGTCACGTTGGCGTGACTTCACTCGCAACATACCCTTGCGCGACCACTTGACGCGACCCTTCCGCGCGGCTTAACTCACGTCCTAAATTAAGGCCTGGACAAAAACGGGTCCAGCACAGCAGGCGCACACAGGTACACCGGCGGCCCGGGTGGACGACGCCCGCGGCCCCGCACCGCCACCCCGCCCCGCCCCGACCCGCCACCGGCCTTCCCCCCGACCCCGCCGAAAGGGACCGAGCCGCCATGCGCAGAACCAGAGCCGCAGCCGTCACCGTCGCCGCCCTGCTCACCGCCACCACCGGATGCGGCGGCGGATCCACCGACAACGGCGGCGGCTCGAACGCCGCCCCCCGGGAGCTCACGTACTGGGCCTCCAACCAGGGCTCCGACATCGCCGCCGACCAGGCCGTCCTCGCTCCGGAGCTGAAGAAGTTCGAGGAGCAGACCGGCATCAAGGTCAAGCTCGAAGTCGTCCCCTGGTCCGACCTGCTCAACCGGATCCTCGCGGCCACCGCCTCCGGGCAGGGCCCCGACGTCCTGAACATCGGCAACACCTGGTCCGCCTCGCTTCAGGCCACCGGCGCCCTGCTGCCCTGGGACGCCGAGAACCTCGAGGCCATCGGCGGCAAGGACCGCTTCGTGGCGTCCGCCATCGGCTCGGCGGGCGCCACCGGACAGGACCCGGCCGCCGTCCCCCTCTACTCCATGTCCTACGCCCTCTACTACAACAAGAAGATGTTCCAGGAGGCGGGCGTCGAGAAGCCCCCCGCCACCTGGGACGAACTGGTCGGCGTCGGCCGGAGGATCAGCAAGGACGGCAAGTGGGCGCTGGGGGCCGAGGGAGGCAACCTCGCCAACAACATCCACCAGGTGTTCGTCCTGTCCCGGCAGCACGGCGGGTCCTTCTTCGACGCCGCGGGCAAACCCACCTTCGACACCCCGGCCAACATCGACGCCGTCAAGCAGTACGTCGACCTGATGGCCAAGGACAAGATCATCGCCCCGGGCAACGCCGAATACGACAAGAACCAGTCCCTGCAGGACTTCGCCAACGGCAGGACCGCCATGGTCCTGTGGCAGAGCGCGGCCAGTTCCTTCAAGGCCCACGGCATGAAGGAGGGCGACTGGGGCACAGCCCCGGTCCCGGTCCCGGCCGGCGCCGCCCCCGGTACCGGCAGGAACGTCAACTCCATGGTCGCCGGCATCAACATGGCCGTCTTCAAGAACACCGACAACCTCGACGGCGCCCTGAAGTTCGTCAAGTTCATGACGAGCGACGAGGAGCAGAAGGTCCTCAACCGGACCTACGGCTCCATCCCGCCCGTCAAGGCGGCCCAGTCCGACCCCGCCTTCGCGAACGACGACCTCACCGTCCTGCGCACCACCCTCGCCGAAAGCGCCGCCCCGCTCCCGCAGGTTCCCGAGGAATCCCAGTTCGAGACCGCCGTCGGCACGGCCGTCAAGGAGCTCTTCGCCGACGCCGCGGCCGGCCGCCCGGTGACCACCGAATCGGTGAAGGCGAAACTCACCAAGGCGCAGCAGCAGATGGCGAGCTGAGCCGCCGGCCATGACCTCTGCGCCCACCACGCTCCCACCCGAGACCGCCGCGGGGCGGCCCCGCGGCGGCGCGCGCGTCCGCCGTTCCGGACGCGCTCCACGTCCCGGCCGGGCACGCCGCATCGCCCTGCCCTACCTCCTGCTGTTGCCCGCCCTGCTGCTCGAACTGCTCATCCACCTGGTCCCGATGGTGATGGGCGTCCTGATGAGCTTCCGAAAGCTCACCCAGTTCTTCATCCGGGACTGGTCCCGTGCCCCCTGGACCGGCTTCGACAACTACGGACTCGCCGTCGACGTCAACCGTCCCGTCGGCAGGGCCCTCCTCGACTCCTTCGTGACCACCTGCCTGTTCACGTTCCTCTCCGTCGCCCTGTGCTGGCTGCTGGGCACCGCGGCGGCCGTGTTCACCCAGCACTCGTTCCGCGGCCGCGGGGTCCTGCGCGCCCTGTTCTTCGTCCCGTACGCCCTGCCCGCCTACGCGGCGGTCATCACCTGGGCGTTCATGTTCCAGCGGGACAACGGCCTGGTGAACCACGTCCTCCACGACCAGCTCGGCCTCGGCGGCGCCGAGCACACCTTCTGGCTGATCGGCGACAACAGCTTCTGGGCGATGCTGACCGTCTCCGTCTGGAGGAGCTGGCCCTTCGCCTTCCTCATCGTGACGGCCGCCGTGCAGAACATCCCCAAGGACCTCTACGAGGCTGCCGCCCTCGACGGCGCCGGCGTCTGGCAGCAGATCCGGCGGATCACCCTGCCCTCGCTCGGCGCCGTCAACCAGGTGCTGGTCCTCGTGCTCTTCCTGTGGACCTTCAACGACTTCAACACCCCGTTCCTGCTCTTCGGCAGATCGGCCCCCGCGGCCGCCGACCTCGTCTCCATCCACATCTACCAATCAAGCTTCGTCACCTGGAACTTCGGAGCCGGCTCGGCCATGTCCGTGCTGCTGCTGCTCTTCCTGCTCCTCGTCACCGCCGGCTACCTCCTGCTGACCAGCCGCGGCCGGAAGGACGCCGATGCCCGCTAGCACGCACACCTCCCGGGGCGGCCGCCGCGCCCACGGCTCCCACCGCACCCGAGGCCCGCTCGACCCGCCCGTCTCCTTCCGGGTGCTGCGGGCCGTCTTCCTCACCCTGCTCGCCGCCTTCACGCTGCTGCCCGTCTTCGTGATGGTCACCAGCTCCCTCAAACCCCTCAAGGACGTCGCCGGGCAGTTCCGGTGGATCCCGAGCGGACTCACGCTGCGCCCCTACGCCGACATCTGGCACACCGTCCCGCTCGCCAAGTACCTCGTGAACTCGCTGATCGTGGCCGGCAGCGCCACCGTCGCCTCCGTCGTCATCGCCGTCTTCGCGGCCTACGCCGTCAGCCGCTACCGCTTCCGCGGCAAGCGCCTGTTCACCGTGACGGTGCTGTCCACCCAGATGTTCCCGGGGATCCTGTTCCTGCTCCCGCTGTTCCTGATCTTCGTGAACATCGGCAACGCCACCGGAATCGCCCTCTACGGCTCCCGCGGCGCACTGATCCTCACGTACCTCACCTTCTCCCTCCCCTTCTCCATCTGGATGCTCATCGGCTACTTCGACTCGGTGCCGCGCGACCTCGACGAGGCGGCCACCGTCGACGGCTGCGGCCCGCTCGGTGCCCTCTTCCGTGTCGTCGTCCCCGCGGCCCTCCCCGGCATCGTCGCCGTCGCCGTCTACGCCTTCATGACCGCCTGGGGCGAGGTCCTCTTCGCCTCGGTCATGACCAACGACACCACCCGCACGCTGGCCGTCGGCCTGCAGGGCTACTCCACGCAGAACGACGTCTACTGGAACCAGATCATGGCCGCCTCGCTCGTCGTCAGCATCCCCGTCGTCGCCGGATTCCTTCTGTTGCAGAAGTACTTGGTGGCCGGACTCACGGCAGGAGCCGTCAAGTGACCCTCTCCGAAAGCCTCCCCAAGACCACCCCGCACGCCGTGGACCTCGGTGCGCTCCCCCGCGACTTCCTCTGGGGCACCGCCACCTCCGCCTACCAGATCGAGGGCGCCGTCGACGAGGACGGCCGCGCCCCCTCCATCTGGGACACCTTCTCCCGCACGCCCGGCGCCATCGACGGCGGCCACACCGGCGACACCGCCTGCGACCACTACCACCGCTGGCCCGAGGACATCGCCCTGATGCGGGAGATCGGCACCAACGCCTACCGGCTCTCCGTCGCCTGGCCGCGCGTCGTCCCCGGCGGCGACGGCCCCGCCAACCCTAAGGGCCTGGCCTTCTACGACCGCCTCGTCGACGGCCTGCTCGCCGCCGGCATCCAGCCTTCCGTCACCCTCTACCACTGGGACCTGCCGCAGGCGCTGGAGGACCGCGGCGGCTGGCCCGAGCGGGACACCGCCGAACACTTCGCCTCGTACGCGGGACTCGTCGCCGCACGCCTCGGCGACCGTGTCACCCAGTGGGCCACTCTCAACGAGCCTCTGTGCTCCGCCTGGATCGGCCACCTGGAGGGCCGGATGGCCCCCGGCCGGACCGACCTCGCCGCCGCCGTCCGCGCCTCCTACCACCTCCTCCTCGGCCACGGCCTCGCCGCCCGCGCCGTCCGGGCCGCCGCCCCCGGCGCCCGTATCGGCATCGTCAACAACCTCTCCACCGTCGAGCCCGCCACCCCCCGCGAGGCCGACCTCGCCGCCGCCCGCCGCATGGACGGCCACGTCAACCGCTGGTGGCTCGACCCCGTCCACGGCCGCGGCTTCCCCGCCGACATGCGCGAGGTCTACGGGATCGACCTCCCCGAACGCCCGGGCGACCTCGAGGCCATCGCCGTCCCCCTCGACTGGATCGGCCTCAACTACTACTTCCCGCAGGTCGTCACCGCCGACCCGGACGGGCCCGCCCCGTACGCCCGCCAGGTCGCCCGGCCGGGTGTCCCGCGCACCGGCATGGACTGGGAGGTCGACGCCGACGGCCTCGAAACCCTGATCATGCGTCTTCACCTGGAGTACGGCTCGGGGCGCATCCACATCACCGAGAACGGCTCCTCCTACCCCGATACCGTCGCCCCCGACGGCACCGTCCACGACCCGGAGCGCACCGCCTACCTCACCGCACACCTGGCCGCCTGCGCCCGCGCTGCCCGCCGGGGCGCGCCCGTGGCCGGCTACTACGCCTGGTCCCTGCTGGACAACTTCGAATGGGCCTACGGTTACGACAAGCGCTTCGGCCTGGTCCACGTCGACTACGCCACCCAGCGCCGCACGGTCAAGTCCAGCGGCCGCCACTACGCCGGGATCATCACCGCCCACCGGGCCGGCTGACCG
>NZ_JBSGZI010000084.1:0-36507 GCF_053610945.1 Streptomyces sp. NPDC054849 | reverse complement strand
GTCCTCCCGGACCGCCTTACATTCTTAGGGACACAGTCATACCGGGCCCGGAGGCCAGCGGCCCCATTGCAGGACCGCGAAAAAGATAACGGGGGCCGCCGCTGCGCGGAACCGCTCGGCCGTGCGCTCCGCCGCTTGGCGGGGCCGGCGCCGCGCGGACCCACTCCCCGTCGGCGGCGGGCCGACGAGGCGGCGAGGTGCGGTGCCGTGCGGTGCCGTGCAGCGCGGCCCCGGCAGGGATCCGAAGACCCGCTCCTAGGCCGGCCGCAGTACCCGCCCCAGGACCTCGCGGGCGTACGCCTCGTCGTACGCGACGTCCGTCAGCAGGACCTGCAGGCTGATGCCGTCCATGACCGCCACGAGCGCCCGCGCCGTCACCGGGTCGGTCCACGGGGTGAGCGCCGCGGACACGGCCTCACACCACTGCGCCGCCACCGGCCGCAATGCCGGGCGGCGCAATGCCGCGAGGTAGAGCTCGTACTCCAGCTCCACCCGGCCGCGGTCCGCCGCCAGGAACTCCCCCAGCAGGCGGGCCAGCGCTCCCGCGAGGTCCGCCTTCGGGTCGGCCGGTGCCGCCGACTCGGCCACCGCCTGCGCGAAACCCTCGTTGGCCTGGCGCAGGGCCGCGACCAGCAGGTCGTCGAGGGTCTTGAAGTGGTAGGTCGTCGAACCCAGCGGTACGTCGGCCTCCGCGGCCACGCTGCGGTGACTGAGCCCCGCGATGCCTTTGGCACCCACCACCCGGATCGCCGCTTCGATGATCCGCTGGCGCCGGTCCGGGTCGTAACGCCGCCCGCCGGAGGGCATCAGTGCGTCCCGCCGAGGTTCAGCAGGACCACTCCGCCGATCACCAGGGCGATCCCGGTGATCTTCGCAACGGTGGCCGCCTCCCCCATGAACAGCATGCCGATGGCGGCGATGGCGGCGGTGCCGACGCCCGCCCATATCGCGTACGCCGTGCCGACGGACATCGACTTCAGCGTCTGCGCGAGCAGGGTGAAGGCGATGACGTACCCCAGCAAGGTGCCCAGCGAGGGCCACAGCTTCGTGAAACCGTCGCTGTACTTCATGGCGGTGGTGCCGGCGACCTCGGCGGCGATGGCCGCGGCAAGCAGTACGTAGGGCATGTGTACAAGGGTACACATCGATGCGTACACCCGTACACAACAGCCCGGCAGAGTGCCGGAAAACGCCGAGGGCCCCCGGCACGAACGTGCCGGGGGCCCTCGCAAACAGGCGATGATCAGACGTTGAAGCCGAGCGCGCGGAGCTGCTCACGGCCGTCGTCCGTGATCTTGTCCGGGCCCCACGGCGGCATCCAGACCCAGTTGATGCGCAGTTCGTTGACGATGCCGTCCGTCGCCGACTTCGCCTGGTCCTCGATGACGTCCGTCAGCGGGCACGCCGCCGAGGTCAGCGTCATGTCGAGGGTGGCGATGTTCGCGTCGTCGACGTGGATGCCGTAGATCAGGCCCAGGTTGACGACGTCGATGCCCAGCTCGGGGTCGACCACGTCGTAGAGGGCCTCGCGGACCTCTTCCTCGGTGGCCGGCTTGGTCGACGCCTCGGGCGTCGCGTTCTCGGTCATGCCGTCTTCCTCTCCGCGTCGCCCAGAGCCTGGGCCGTCGCGTCCTTCCACGCCATCCAACTCAGCAGAGCACACTTCACGCGAGCCGGGTATTTGGAGACGCCGACGAACGCGACCGCGTCCTCCAGCACCTCCTCCATGGCCTCGTCGGGCTCGATCTTGCCCTTGGACTGCATCATCTCCAGGAAGACACCCTGGATCTTCTGCGCCTCGGCCAGGTCCTTGCCGACCAGCAGCTCGTTCAGCACGGACGCGCTGGCCTGGCTGATGGAGCAGCCTTGGCCCTCGTACGAGACATCGGTCAGCGTCTCGCCGTCGTACTTCACGCGCAGCGTGATCTCGTCGCCGCACGTCGGGTTGACGTGGTGCACCTCGGCATCGCCGTCGCGCAGGCCACGCCCGTGCGGGTGCTTGTAGTGGTCCAGGATCAGTTCCTGGTACATCGAATCCAGCTTCACTGCGTCCTCGTCGCCTCGTCCGTCAGCCGAAGAAGTTCCGTACGTGCTCCAGCCCGTCGATCAGTGCGTCGACATCGGATGGAGAGGAGTACAGGTAGAAAGACGCTCGCGTCGTCGCGGGAATTCCGTAGCGCAGGCAGACCGGGCGCGCGCAGTGGTGTCCCACGCGGACCGCGATGCCCTGCTCGTCCAGCACCTGGCCGACGTCGTGCGGGTGGATGTCGCCGAGTACGAAGGAGATCGCGGCGCCGCGGTCCTCGGCCGTGGTGGGGCCGATGATCCGCAGGTCGGGCACCTCGGCGAGGCGCTTGATCGCGTACTCGGTGATCGCGTGCTCGTGCGCGGCGATCTTGTCCATGCCGATCGCGGACAGGTAGTCCACGGCCGCGCCGAGGCCGACGGCCTGGGCGATCGGGGGCGTACCCGCCTCGAACTTGTGGGGCGCCGGGGCGTAGGTCGAGGCGTGCATCGACACGGTCTCGATCATCTCGCCGCCGCCGAGGAACGGAGGCAGGTCCTCCAGGAGCTCCTGGCGGCCCCAGAGGACGCCGATGCCGGTCGGGCCGCACATCTTGTGGCCGGTGAAGGCCACGAAGTCGGCGCCGAGCGCCTGCACGTCGAGCGGCATGTGCGGAGCGGCCTGGGAGGCGTCGATCAGCACCAGGGCGCCGACGTCCTGGGCGCGCCGGACGATCGCGTCGACCGGGTTGACCGTGCCCATGATGTTGGAGACCAGCGTGAAGGAGACGATCTTCGTCTTCTCCGTGATGACCTCTTCGATGTTGGACAGGTCGAGCCGGCCGTCGTCGGTGAGGCCGAACCACTTCAGCTTCGCGCCGGTGCGCTGCGAGAGCAGCTGCCACGGCACGATGTTGGAGTGGTGCTCCATCTCCGTGATGGCGATCTCGGTCTCGCGGTCGACCCGGTAGGGCTCGTCCGCCCAGCCGAGCATGTTCGCGACCAGGTTGAGCGACTCCGAGGCGTTCTTGGTGAAGATCACCTCGTCGCGGCTCGGAGCGTTGATGAAGGCGGCGACCTTGTCGCGAGCGCCCTCGTACAGCGCCGTGGCCTCCTCGGCGAGCACGTGCACGCCACGGTGGACGTTGGCGTTGTGCTGCTCGTAGTACTCGTTCAGCGCGTCGAGTACCTGGCGCGGCTTCTGCGAAGTCGCCGCGTTGTCCAGGTAAACGATCTTCTTCCCATCGTGGACCACACGATCCAGCAGGGGGAAGTCCTTGCGGATCGCCTCGATGTCGAGGAGGCCAGGCAGCTGTGTCACGCGGTCGCGCCACCCTTCACGTACTTGTCGTAACCCTCGGCCTCCAGCTGGTCGGCGAGCTCGGCGCCACCGGACTCGGCGATGCGGCCGTTCGCGAACACGTGCACGAAGTCGGGCTTGATGTAGCGCAAAATGCGCGTGTAGTGCGTGATCAGCAGGGTGCCGACCTCACCGGACTCGCGGACTCGGTTGACGCCCTCCGACACGATGCGCAGCGCGTCGACGTCGAGGCCGGAGTCGGTCTCGTCGAGGATCGCGATCTTCGGCTTCAGAAGCTCCAGCTGCAGGATCTCGTGGCGCTTCTTCTCACCGCCGGAGAAGCCCTCGTTGACGTTGCGCTCGGCGAAGGCCGGGTCCATCTGGAGCTGCTCCATCGCGGACTTGACCTCCTTCACCCAGGTACGCAGCTTCGGCGCCTCGCCGCGGATGGCGGTGGCCGAGGTGCGCAGGAAGTTGGAGACCGAGACGCCGGGGACCTCGACCGGGTACTGCATGGCGAGGAAGACGCCGGCGCGGGCACGCTCGTCGACGGACATCTCCAGGACGTCTTCGCCGTCGAGGGTCACGGTGCCACCGGTGATGGTGTACTTCGGGTGACCGGCGAGCGAGTACGCCAGAGTGGACTTGCCGGAGCCGTTCGGACCCATGATGGCGTGCGTCTCACCCTGCTTGACGGTGAGGTCGACGCCCTTGAGGATCTCGCGGGCGCCGTTCTCGGCCTCGACGGAGACGTGCAGGTCGTGGATTTCAAGCGTTGCCATGGATACCTCAGGACTCCTGGGTGAGGGAGACGAGCACGTCGTCCCCTTCGATCTTTACGGGGTATACGGGAACGGGGCGCGTCGCGGGCAGACCCGAGGGCTTGCCGGTGCGCAGGTCGAAGGCCGACCCGTGCAGCCAGCACTCGATCATGCAGTCGTCGACCTCGCCCTCCGAGAGCGAGACGTTCGCGTGCGAGCAGATGTCGTTGATCGCGAACACCTCCCCCTCGGTGGAGACGATGGACACCGGCGTGCCGTCGAGTTCCACCCGCTTCGGGGTGTTCTCCTCCAGCTCGCTCAGCGCGCAGACCTTGATGTAATTCATCAGACGGAACCCTGGAGCTCGGTCTCGATCTTGGTGAGCAGGCGCTCCTCGATGTCCGGGACACCGATCTGCTGGACGAGCTCGGCGAAGAAGCCGCGGACGACCAGGCGGCGGGCCTCGTCGGCCGGGATGCCGCGGGCCTGCAGGTAGAAGAGCTGCTCGTCGTCGAAGCGGCCGGTCGCCGAGGCGTGGCCGGCGCCGACGATCTCACCGGTCTCGATCTCCAGGTTCGGCACCGAGTCGACCCGCGCGCCGTCCGTGAGGACGAGGTTGCGGTTCATCTCGTAGGTGTCGGTGCCTTCGGCGGTCTTCTCGATGAGCACGTCGCCGATCCACACCGCGTGGGCGTCCTGGCCCTGCAGCGCGCCCTTGTAGACCACGTGGGACTTGCAGTGCGGGGCACTGTGGTCGACGAGGAGGCGGTGCTCCTGGTGCTGGCCGGCGTCGGTGAAGTACAGGCCGAAGAGCTCGGCCTCGCCGCCGGGGCCCGCGTAGGTCACGCGGGGGTGCAGGCGGACGACGTCGCCGCCGAAGGTGACCACGATCGACTTGAAGGTCGCGTCACGGCCGACCAGCGTGTTGTGCTGGGAGACGTGGACGGCGGTGTCGTCCCAGTCCTGCACGGACACGACGGTGAGCTTGGCGCCGTCGCCGACCAGGAAGTCGACGTTGGCGGCGCGCACGCCGTCACCGGTGTGGTCGATGACGATGACGGCCTCGGCGAAGGCCTGCACGTCGAAGACGGTGTGGCCGAAGGTGGTGCCGCCCTCGCCGTGCAGCGTGACGCGCACCGGCTCGGTCAGGACCGCCTCCTTGGGCACGGTGACGACCGTGGCCTTGGCGAAGGACGAGAACGCCTGCGCGGCGACCCGGTCCACCGGTGTGCCGGCCTTGCCGATGCGCGCGTCGCCGCGCTCCACCGACTCGACCGTGACGCCCTCGGGCGCGTCGATCTGGGCCTTCATGGTGCCGTTGGCGACCGCGGTGCCGTCGTGCAGGCCCCGAAGACGGGCGAGCGGGGTGAACCGCCACTCCTCCTCCCGGCCGTGGGGCACGGGGAAGTCCGCCACGTCGAAGGACGGGGGTGCACTCATCCGGGTGGCGACGGTGGACTCGGCGGCCACCGCGATCGCGCCGGCGGTGGTCGAACCCGCCGGAATGTTCTGAGCCTCAGCCATGGCTGTCGTCTTGCTCGCTCTCTTAAAAGAACACGGTCTACGTCAAAGAATGTGCTGCGGGACGGGCAGCCGGCCGGGACTAGCCGACCGAGCCCTCCATCTGCAGCTCGATCAGCCGGTTCAGCTCCAGGGCGTACTCCATGGGCAGCTCGCGCGCGATGGGCTCGACGAAGCCGCGCACGATCATGGCCATGGCCTCGAACTCCGTCAGACCGCGGCTCATCAGGTAGAAGAGCTGGTCGTCGGAGACCTTGGAGACCGTGGCCTCGTGGCCCATGGAGACGTCGTCCTCGCGCACGTCCACGTAGGGGTACGTGTCCGAGCGGGAGATGGTGTCGACCAGGAGCGCGTCACAGAGCACGTTGGACTTCGAGCCGTGCGCGCCCTCGCCGATCTCGACCAGGCCGCGGTACGAGGTGCGGCCGCCGCCCCGTGCCACCGACTTGGAGACGATGTTCGAGGAGGTGTTCGGCGCCATGTGGACCATCTTGGAGCCGGCGTCCTGGTGCTGGCCCTCGCCTGCGAAGGCGATGGACAGGGTCTCGCCCTTGGCGTGCTCGCCCATCAGGTAGACGGCCGGGTACTTCATGGTGACCTTGGAACCGATGTTGCCGTCGATCCACTCCATGGTCGCGCCCTCGTACGCCACGGCGCGCTTGGTGACCAGGTTGTAGACGTTGTTCGACCAGTTCTGGATCGTCGTGTAGCGGCAGCGGCCGCCCTTCTTGACGATGATCTCGACCACGGCGCTGTGCAGCGAGTCCGAGGAGTAGATCGGGGCGGTGCAGCCCTCGACGTAGTGGACGTAGGCGTCCTCGTCGACGATGATCAGCGTCCGCTCGAACTGGCCCATGTTCTCCGTGTTGATACGGAAGTAGGCCTGGAGCGGGATGTCGACCTTGACGCCCTTGGGGACGTAGATGAACGACCCGCCGGACCACACTGCGGTGTTCAGCGACGCGAACTTGTTGTCGCCGACCGGGATGACCGTGCCGAAGTACTCCTGGAAGAGCTCGGGGTGCTCCTTGAGCGCGGTGTCCGTGTCGAGGAAGATGACGCCCTGCTCCTCCAGGTCCTCACGGATCTGGTGGTAGACGACCTCGGACTCGTACTGGGCCGCGACACCGGCGACGAGGCGCTGCTTCTCCGCCTCCGGGATGCCGAGCTTGTCGTACGTGTTCTTGATGTCCTCCGGCAGGTCCTCCCAGGAAGCGGCCTGCTTCTCGGTGGAACGCACGAAGTACTTGATGTTGTCGAAGTCGATGCCCGAGAGGTCGGAACCCCAGTTGGGCATGGGCTTCTTGTCGAACAGCTTGAGACCCTTGAGGCGGAGCTTCAGCATCCACTCCGGCTCGGACTTCTTCGACGAGATGTCGCGGACGACGTCCTCGGACAGGCCCCGCTTGGCGGCGGCACCGGCCGCGTCGGAGTCGGCCCAGCCGTATTCGTAGGTGCCCAGGCCATCGAGCTCAGGGTGAGCAGTCTCCGTGGTCATGCGGGGTTCCTCCCGGCCGTACTTGCAGATACTGATGTGTCGGTCTGTGTGGTGCTCGCGCTTCGCGGAATGAACGTCGTGCACACCCCGTCGCCGTGGGCGATCGTGGCGAGGCGCTGCACATGCGTCCCGAGCAGGCGGGAGAAGACCTCGGTCTCCGCCTCGCAGAGCTGCGGGAACTGCTCGGCCACGTGGGCGACCGGACAGTGGTGCTGGCAGAGCTGTTCACCGCTGTGCGGACCGGGAGCGCTCTTCGCCGTAGCAGCGTACCCGTCGGCGGTCAACGCCTTGGCCAGGGCCTCCGCGCGGCCTTCGGGCGCAGCCGCCTCGACGGCTTCCCGGTAGGCGCGCGCCTGCGTCTCCATCCGCGACCGGGCGAAGGCGGTGACGGCCGCCTCCCCCTGTGCGCCGCCGCCGACCGACTGCGCGATCCAGTGCAGGGCGTCCGCGGCGAGCGTGTCGTAGGACTGGTCGAAGGCGTCGCGCCCGCAGTCGGTGAGCGCGAAGACCTTGGCGGGCCGACCCCGGGTGCGCGCACCGTACACACGCTGCTCACGGGGTTCGACCACGGCGTCGGTGACGAGCGTGTCGAGGTGGCGGCGGACGGCGGCCTGGGTGAGGCCGAGGCGCTGGGCGAGGTCGGCGACGGTGGACGGACCGTGGTCCAGGATCGAGCGCGCCACGCGGTTGCGGGTTGACCGCTCCCCGGTGGCGAGCTCCCCCTGGGGGGTCTCGCTGTGCCGTTCGCCGTATTTCACAACGCCATTGTTGCGTAATTAACCGAGCACCGACAAGCCGTGACGGACGCCACCCCTGGTGGCCTCCATCACTAAGGGTTACCTTATTTATCGACACAGAGTTATTCGGAGGGGCAGACTCCGCTATCCCCGCGCCTACCTCCGGTGGACCGTCTCACGGCCCCCACCAGCACAGCTGCGCCCGCGACGCTTTCCCGAAAGCCGCACATCGGGTTCCGGAAAAGATCACGGAAACCGGACGGTCCGCGCAGGGCCACCGGGCTGAAAAAGGCCGTAATCGCGTCGCGGCGGCCGGATCCGATGGCGATCCCCGCCGTCGTCCAGCACGAAAATCCACGAGCGAACCGGTGGGTAACCCCTCGACCCGGGAACAAAGCCCCCTCCCCGGGCTCCGTAGACTCACCCCCCATGAGCAACGACCCCGCCGTGGAGATCCGCGGACTGGTGAAGCGGTACGGCACCAAGACAGCGGTGGACGGCCTGGACCTCACCGTCCGCACCGCCTCCGTCACCGCGGTCCTCGGTCCCAACGGCGCGGGCAAGACGACCACGGTGGAGACCTGCGAGGGCTACCGCCGCCCCGACGCCGGAACCGTCCGCGTCCTCGGCCTCGACCCGGTCGGCCAGGCCGGGGCGCTGCGCCCGCGGATCGGCGTGATGCTCCAGTCCGGAGGCGTCTACTCCGGAGCCCGCGCGGTCGAGATGCTCCGCCACATGGCCAAGCTGTACGCCGACCCGCTCGACGTCGACACCCTGGTGGAACGCCTCGGACTCGGCGGCTGCGGCCGCACCCCCTACCGCCGGCTCTCCGGCGGCCAGCAGCAGCGCCTGGCCCTGGCCATGGCCGTGGTGGGGCGCCCCGAGCTGGTCTTCCTGGACGAGCCCACCGCCGGCCTGGACCCGCAGGCCCGCCGCGCGACCTGGGACCTCGTACGGGAACTGCGCACCGACGGGGTCACCGTCGTCCTCACCACCCACCACATGGACGAGGCCGAACAGCTCGCCGACGAGGTCGCCATCGTGGACGCGGGCCGGGTCGTCGTCCACGGCAGCCCCGAGCAGCTGTGCCGGGGCGGCGCCGAGAACACCCTGCGCTTCACCGGCCGCCCCTCCCTCGACCTGGCCTCGCTGCTGAAGGCGCTGCCCGACGGCACCCAGGCCGCAGAGCTCACCGCGGGCGTCTACCGGGTGACCGGCGACGTCCACCCGCAGCTGCTGGCCACCGTCGCCTCCTGGTGCGCGCAGCACGGCGTGATGCCGGACAGCCTCTCGGTGGAGCGGCACACCCTCGAAGACGTCTTTCTGGAACTCACGGGCAAGGAGCTGCGCGCATGAGCGCCGGTACGTTCACCCCCAGGCCGGGGGCCGCGCCCGTGTCCCGCATGATCCTCGCGCAGACGGCGCTGGAGACCCGGATGCTGCTGCGCAACGGCGAGCAGCTGCTGCTGACCGTGATCATCCCGGCGCTGCTGCTGACCCTCTTCTCCGCGGTCGACATCGTCGACACGGGAGCGGGGAAGTCCGTGGACTTCCTCGCTCCCGGCATCCTGGCGCTCGCCGTGATGTCCACCGCCTTCACCGGCCAGGCCATCGCCACCGGCTTCGACCGCCGCTACGGGGTCCTCAAGCGGCTCGGCGCCTCCCCGCTGCCGCGCTGGGCGCTGATGGCCGCCAAGACCCTGTCGGTGCTGGTCACCGAGGTGCTGCAGATCGCGCTGCTGACGGTGATCGCCTTCGCGCTGGGCTGGTCCCCGCACGGGAACCCGCTGTCGGTCGCCGCACTGATCCTGCTGGGGACCGCCGCGTTCTCAGGGCTGGGGCTGCTGATGGCGGGCACGCTGAAGGCCGAGATGACCCTGGCCGCCGCCAACCTGGTCTTCCTGCTGCTGCTGGTCAGCGGCGGGGTGATCGTGCCGCTGGAGAAGTTCCCCGGCGCCGTGCAGTCCGTGCTGGGGCTCCTGCCGATCTCGGCCCTCTCCGACGGGCTGCGCGAGGTGCTCCAGCACGGGGCCGCGCTGCCGTGGGGCGACGCGGCCGTCCTGGCGGGCTGGGCCGTACTCGGTCTGGGCGCCGCCGCGCGGCTCTTCCGCTGGGAATGAAACTCTTTCCCTCGCGGTGACATTGCCGCGAGGATGGACGCCTCCACCACACATGAAGCCGGGGGGCGGACATGGTGCAGCGGGAGGCCGTTCTTCGGCTGGACGACCAATGGGCACGGGTGCGGGCGGGGCACGCGCACGCGGCGCCGGAGGAGCGCGAGCGGCTCCTCGACGAGCTGATCGGCGCCCTGCGCACCCTCACGGACGACCCCCGGTGCACAGCACTGCTCGGGCTGCGCCTCGCCGACCGGGCCGCCCTGCGGTTCGCGGCGGGGGACCGCGCGAGCGCCCTCGCCACGATCGAAGAGGGGCTGCGCAGCTCCGAGCGCGCGGCCGTGCACTCCCCCGAGTTCGCCCGCTGGTACGCCCGCGGGCTGATCAACCACGGGGTGTGGCTGGCCTGGCCGCTGAGCGACGGGGCCCGGCTGCCGAAGCACCCGCTGGGCCCGGCCGCCGCCGACGGGCCGAGCGCCATGGAGCGGGCGGCCGGCGAGCGGGCCCGTGATCTGACCCGGACCGCGGTGGAGGTGTGGGCGGGACTGGACCAGCAGGATCCGGTCAACCGGCGGGGCCTCGCCCAGGCCAAGGTGTTCCTCGGGGACCGCCTCGCCGAGCTGGGGTTCGCCGAGGATGCGGTGGCCTGGGCCGTGGACGCCGAGGCCGACTTCCGGCGGCTGCTGCTCGCGTACCCCGGCGTACAGGAGTCCGAGGAGGCCGAGGAGGCCCTCGACCACGTCGGCCGCCAGCTGGAGCTGCGCCTGCGCTTCCTCGCCTTCGACGGACTGGTCAGCCTGCGCACGCGGGGACTGCTGCCCGAACGGCTGCTGCCTCAGGCCGTGGTGGCCGCCCGCATCCAGGGGGTGGAGGAGGCCGACATCGCGGGCCGGCTGCGTCTCGGCGCCGAGCAGGTGCGGACGATGCTGGAGGTCACGCCCTGGCTCGCGGTGTGGCGCTTCGAGGTGCGGGGTCCTGACGGGCTGTGGAACGTACTCCCTCATCCCTGGCACAGCGCCACAGAAGTAAGGAATAGGACAGCCGAGGACGTAGCGGGCGAACTGATCCGCGGGTTCACCGGCTCGGCGGACTGCCCGGGCGAGGGCGGCCTTTGGCGCATCCTCCTGTGGTGGCACGAGGAGGGCGACTCCGCCGGCGCGAGGTTCCGGTGGGTCTCGGGTCCCGACGGACCCGTGACCACCCCCTCGTGAATCTTTGCACAAGGGGCCGCCTACGATAGGGGCCGTGTTGAACCCCCTCGCCCTCATCGCCAGCCGCTGGACTCCGTCACCCCGGATCGTCCGGCGGGCCGCGCTCGCCGCGCTCGTCATGAGCGTGGCCATCGTCGTCACCGGCGGCGCAGTGCGGCTGACCGGATCCGGTCTCGGCTGCGACACCTGGCCCAAGTGCACCGACGACAGTCTGATCGCGACGCAGGCCCAGGGCTTCCACGGCGCCATCGAGTTCGGCAACCGGATGCTGACGTACGTACTCAGCGCGGCCGTCGGCTGGATCATCCTCGCGGCGCGCTCGGCCAAGCCCTGGCGACGCTCGCTGACGAAGCTCGGCTGGGTCCAGTTCGTCATCGTGATGGCCAACGCCGTACTCGGCGGCATCACCGTGAAGACGGGCCTCAACCCGTACAGCGTGGCGGGGCACTTCCTGCTCGCCACCGCGCTGATCGCGGTGACGACCGTCACCTGGCAGCGCACCGGCGAGGGCGACACCGCCCCCCGCCCGCGCGTACCGGGCCCGGTCCGCAAGCTGTCGTGGGCCCTGATCACCACCACCTTCGTGCTGATCGCGGCGGGCACGGTGGTCACCGGTTCCGGACCGCACGCCGGCGACAGCAGCGAGATCAAGCGGATGCCGCTCGACTGGACGGCCACCGCCCACGTGCACGCCGTCTCCGCCTGGCTGGTGTGCGCGCTGGCGGTCGCGATGTGGCTGGCGCTGCGCGTGGTCGACGCCCCCGTCGACACCCGGGCGCGTGCCCGCGACCTGCTGATCGTGCTGCTCGCGCAGGGCGGCATCGGCTACGTGCAGTTCTTCACCGACCTGCCCGAGGTCCTCGTCGCCGCCCACATGCTGGGCTCCTGCCTGGTGTGGATCGCCGTGCTCCGGCTCGCCCTGAGCCTGCGCGAGCGGCCGGCCGAGCAGGCCGCGGTCCCGGCCCAGGGCGACCCGCAGCTCTCCGCCGTCTGAGCCGCCCGGGCGGCCCGCCGCCTGGCCGCCTGCGGCCTGCGGCCGGAGCTAGGGTCCGTCCAGCCGGTAGACGCGGCGGGCGTTGTCCGCCGCGACCATGGCGGCCACGCGCTCCGCGTCCCGCCAGGACCAGGACCCCTCGGCGACCCAGCCGCCCAGCACCCGGCCCAGCGCCTGCCGGAACACCAGGGCGCCCACCGCGTGCAGCTCCGGCAGCCGCCGGCCGCCGCTGGAGAACAGCAGCTTCCCGAACGGCGCGAGCTCCAGCAGCTCGGCCAGAACCGCCGCGGCCCCCGCCCCGGTCCGCCCGAGGGCCGCTCCGGTGTCGGCGTAGACGTGCGGGAAGTCCGCCGCGAGCTGCGCCGTGTGCCGGTGGTGGTGCGGATGTCCGCCGAGCAGCACCAGCCGCGTGCCCAGGCCCGCGGTGGCCCGTGCGAACTCCGTCAGCGGCTCGGGATCCGCCGCGCCCGTGTGCAGCTGGAGCGGCAGCCCGGACGCCACCGCGCTCCACAGCAGGTGCCGCAGGAGTACGGGGTCCTGTACGGCTCCGCCCTTCGGCCGCCCGGCCAGCCACCGCCCGGCCGCCCCGCGCACGTCGCCGGGACCGGGCGGTTCGGGCGAGGCGGCCGGACCGTCCGGGCGGTCGAAGGCCGTGGCGCAGCTGAAGGCCGCCGCCCCGGCGGCGGCGTGGTGGACGGCCTCGGCGAGGTTGGCGAGGAACGCGGCCACCGTCCCGGAGGTGTCGGCGACCTGCTCGGCCAGTAATTCCAGCCGGACCGTCTCGAAGGCCTCGGCGTCGCCGGCGAGCGCCAGCTCCTTGGGGCCGGTGAGATCACCGGCGACCCCGGTGTCGACCAGGTAGGCGGCGACGCCGGAACCCCTCAGCAGCCGCCGCGCGGACTCGGCCGCGCCCAGCTCGCGCCGCCGGGCCAGGTAGCGCGCGGGCGTGGCGTGCGGCTCCAGTCCCAGCAGCGGAGGGCACCAGCGGCGCACCGCGAAACCGGTCTGGGTGTCGAAGAAGGTGGTGCCCGCGGCGGGCGGGCCGGCCGAGCGGACCAGCTCGGCCTCGAAGGTGCCCAGGCCCAGCTCCGTACGGAGGACTCCGTGGCAGTACTGGTCCACCAGGTGCGGCGTTTCGATCATCCGGGCATCCCGTTGCGGACGTGAGGAAGGGGCTTCCACACGTCCTAACGGGTGAGCCGGGTGTGAGGTGTTGCTCGCGCTGTTGACCGAGACGGCACCCCGGGCCCCGCGCCGCCTCGCGGCGCCGTCCGGGGCAGGGTCCGGCAGGGGTCCGGCAGCGGTCAGGCCGCCGGGTTCGCGGTTCCGCCGAGCTGGAGGCCGGCCATCCTCGTCCACTCGTACGGGCCGGTCCGCACGCGCGCGGCGAACTCCCCGTCGAACTCCTCGTGGAGGGTCAGCCCGGCCTTCTCCGCGGCCAGCTGCGCCACCGCGAAGGTCGGGGCCACCAGGTCGCCCCAGGCACCGTCCGTGCCCACGAGCACGATCCGGGTGCCGGCCTGGCCGATGTGGGCGAGCTGGCCCTCGGCGCCGCCGTGCTCCTTGGCGAACGCGCCGATCTGCTTGGCCAGCTTCGCCGCCGTACGGTCCTGCTTCTTGTCCGCGGCGCCTGCGGCGGCTGCGGTCTCTGCGGTGTCTCCCATGGAAGGCATGCTACCGGTGAGTAATCAGCGGAGGAAGGGATCCACGGCCACCGCGACGAAGAGCAGCGACACATAGGTGATCGACCAGTGGAACAGCCGCATCTCCTTGAGCTTCCCGCCCGTCAGGCCCGCCTTGGCGCGGGCGTGCAGCGTGTGCGCCTCCCACAGCCACCAGCCGCCCGAGACCAGCGCGACCGCGGTGTAGAACCAGCCGGTGTACCCCAGGGGGGTCAGCAGCAGCGAGACCGCCACCATCACCCAGCTGTAGAGGACGATCTGCCGCGCCACGGCCCTGTTGCCGGCCACGACCGGGAGCATCGGCACGCCGGCCCGCGCATAGTCGTCCTTCACCTTCATCGACAGCGGCCAGTAGTGCGGCGGCGTCCAGAAGAAGATGACGAGGAAGAGGATGAGCGCGGCCCAGGAGAGCTCGTTGGTGACCGACGACCAGCCGATGAGCACCGGCATGCAGCCCGCGATGCCGCCCCAGACGATGTTCTGGGCGGTGCGCCGCTTCAACAGCATCGTGTAGACCACGACGTAGAAGAGGAGCGCACCGAGCGACAGCGCCGCCGACAGCCAGTTGACCAGCAGTCCGAAGAACAGAGTGGAGACCACCGCGAGGGTGAGGCCGAAGGCCAGGCACTCCCGCGGGCTGACCATGCCGGTCACCAGCGGACGCTGCGAGGTGCGGTCCATCAGTGCGTCGATGTCGCGGTCGATGTACATGTTCAGCGCGTTGGCGCCGCCCGCGGACAAGTAGCCGCCGAAGCAGGTCACGAGGACCAGCCACAGCGACGGCACGCCCTGCTCGGCGAGGAACATCACCGGCACTGTGGTGATCAGCAGAAGTTCGATGATCCGCGGCTTGGTCAATGCCACGAAAGCCATGACGCGGGTCCCGAACGGCCGGTGACCGGGGCTCGTCCGGAGCACCCCCGCTGGACGGGATTCGACGGCCGTCACGCACACCCCTGAGAGAGAATCCAGCAAGCTCCGACTCGGACCACCCAGAACATGAAGGCCCGGTTAAGGCTTGCGCGTACCACGCCACTCTAGACGTTGCACTTACGTCGCCCTGCGCGGGGGTCGCTTCGTGTTGGGCCGATCGGACCGTGCATACATACGGGGGACGGCGCCCACCCGCCCCCGCGAGCGGGTGAACAGGGGTGGGCGGCGCGGTGACGGACTGACTGCACTCGAATAGCTGCACGCCGTTGCGGGGGTAGGCTCGGAATCGCGCCGGTGCACCGTTCGTCACCGGGATACAAACATGTGGAGAGGAGCCCTGACCCACGGTGAGCACCAAGCCGACCACCACAGAGCTCGAGTGGACCGAACTGGACCAGCGGGCCGTCGACACCGCCCGCATCCTGGCCGCTGACGCGGTCCAGAAGGTCGGAAACGGCCACCCGGGTACCGCGATGAGCCTGGCCCCCGCCGCGTACACCCTCTTCCAGAAGGTGATGCGGCACGACCCGGCGGACCCCGAGTGGGTGGGCCGCGACCGTTTCGTGCTCTCTGCGGGGCACTCGTCCCTGACGCTCTACACCCAGCTCTACCTCGGCGGGTTCGGGCTCGAACTGGACGACCTGAAGGCCTTCCGCACCTGGGGCTCCAAGACCCCCGGTCACCCGGAGTACGGCCACACGGCAGGCGTGGAGACCACGACCGGCCCCCTCGGCCAGGGCATCGCCAACGCGGTGGGCATGGCGATGGCCGCCCGTTACGAGCGCGGCCTGTTCGACCCGGAGGCCGCCCCCGGCACCTCCCCGTTCGACCACATGATCTACGCGGTCGCGGGCGACGGCTGCCTCCAGGAGGGCATCTCCCACGAGGCGTCCGCGCTGGCCGGCCACCAGAAGCTCGGCAACCTGGTGCTGCTGTGGGACGACAACCACATCTCCATCGAGGGTGACACGGAGACGGCCGTCTCCGAGGACACGATGAAGCGCTACGAGGCGTACGGCTGGCACGTCCAGCGCGTCGAGCAGCAGGAGAACGGCGACCTCGACCCGAAGGCGCTGTTCGCCGCCCTCCAGGCCGCCAAGGCGGAGACGGGACGCCCGTCCTTCATCGCCGCCCGTTCGATCATCGCCTGGCCGGCCCCGCACGCCCAGAACACCGAGGCCGCGCACGGCTCGGCGCTCGGCGACGACGAGGTCGCGGCCACCAAGCGCATCCTCGGCTTCGACCCGGAGCAGACCTTCGAGGTCGCCGACGAGGTCATCGCGCACACCCGCAAGGCGCTCGACCGCGGCCGCGAGGCCAAGGCCGCCTGGGAGAAGGACTACTCCGCCTGGCGCACCGCCAACCCGGAGCGCGCCGCCGAGTTCGACCGCATCAACGCCAACGAGCTGCCCGCGGGCTGGGAGGACAAGCTCCCCGTCTTCGAGGCCGGCAAGGGTGTCGCCACCCGCGCCGCCTCCGGCAAGGTGCTCGCGGCGCTCGGCGCGGTCATCCCGGAGCTGTGGGGCGGCTCGGCCGACCTGGCCGGCTCCAACAACACCACCATCGACAAGAACTCCTCGTTCCTGCCGGTGGGCAACCCGCTGCCGGAGGCCGACCCGTACGGCCGCACCATCCACTTCGGCATCCGCGAGCACGCCATGGCCGCGGCCATGAACGGCATCGCCCTTCACGGCCACACGCGCATCTACGGCGGCACCTTCCTGGTGTTCTCCGACTACATGCGCAACGCCGTCCGCCTCTCCGCGCTGATGCACGTGCCGGTCACCTACGTGTGGACGCACGACTCCATCGGCCTCGGCGAGGACGGCCCGACCCACCAGCCGGTCGAGCACCTGGCCTCGCTGCGCGCCATCCCGGGCCTGAACGTCGTCCGCCCGGCCGACGCGAACGAGACCGCCGTCGCCTGGCGCGAGATCCTGCGGCGCCACACCAAGGTCTTCGGCAAGGGCGCCCCGCACGGTCTGGCGCTCACCCGCCAGGGCGTGCCGACCTACGAGCACAACGAGGACGCGGCCAAGGGCGGCTACGTGCTGTTCGAGGCCGAGGGCGGCGACGCCCAGGTCGTCCTCATCGGCACCGGTTCCGAGGTCCACCTCGCCGTCGACGCCCGCGAGCAGCTGCAGGCCGAGGGCATCCCCACCCGCGTCGTCTCCATGCCGTCCGTCGAGTGGTTCGAGGAGCAGTCCCAGGAGTACAAGGACAGCGTCCTGCCCTCCTCGGTGAAGGCCCGCGTCGCGGTCGAGGCCGGCATCGGCCTGACCTGGCACCGGTACGTCGGCGACGCCGGCCGCATCGTGTCGCTGGAGCACTTCGGTGCCTCCGCCGACGCGAAGGTGCTGTTCCGCGAGTTCGGCTTCACCGCCGAGGCCGTGGCCGCCGCCGCCAAGGCCTCTCTCGATGAAACCCGCGGGCTCGCCGCCACCGCGCGCTGACGCCGGTACTAGACCAGTAGGAGATGCATTTCCCATGACAGACGCACTCAAGCGCCTCTCCGACGAGGGCGTGGCGATCTGGCTGGACGACCTGTCCCGCAAGCGCATCACGTCCGGCAACCTGGCCGAGCTCATCGACCAGTCGCACGTGGTCGGTGTCACCACCAACCCGGCGATCTTCCAGAAGGCGATCAGCGGCGGCGAGGGCTACGAGCAGCAGCTCACCGACCTCGCGACCCGCAAGGTCACCGTGGAGGAAGCCCTGCGCATGATCACGACGGCGGACGTCCGTGACGCCGCCGACATCCTGCGCCCGGTCTACGACCGCACCGACGGCCAGGACGGCCGCGTGTCGATCGAGGTCGACCCGCGCCTGGCGCACGACACCGCGGCGACCATCGCCGAGGCCAAGCAGCTGGCGTGGCTGGTGGACCGCCCGAACACGCTCATCAAGATCCCGGCGACCAAGGCCGGCCTGCCGGCGATCACCGAGGTCATCGGCCGGGGCATCAGCGTCAACGTCACGCTGATCTTCTCGCTGCAGCGCTACCGCGAGGTCATGGACGCCTACCTGGCGGGTCTGGAGAAGGCCAAGGCCGCCGGCCTGGACCTCTCCCTGATCCACTCGGTCGCCTCCTTCTTCGTGTCCCGCGTGGACAGCGAGATCGACAAGCGCCTGGACGCGGTCGGCACCGACGAGGCGAAGGCTCTCAAGGGCAAGGCGGCGCTCGCGAACGCCCGTCTGGCCTACGAGGCGTACGAGGAGGTCTTCTCCTCGGACCGCTGGACCGCCCTGGAGCGGGTCGGCGCCAACAAGCAGCGTGCGCTGTGGGCCTCGACCGGCGTCAAGGACCCGGCGTACAAGGACACCCTGTACGTGGACGACCTGGTCGCCCCGAACACGGTGAACACCATGCCGGAGGCCACCCTGGAGGCCACCGCCGACCACGGCCGGATCACCGGTGACACCGTGCGCGGCGGCTACGAGCAGGCGCGCGCCGAGCTCGACGCGGTCGCGAAGCTGGGCATTTCGTACGACGATGTGGTGCAGCTGCTCGAGGACGAGGGCGTCGAGAAGTTCGAGGCGTCCTGGAACGACCTGCTGAAGTCGACCGAGGCGGAGCTCCAGCGCCTCGCCCCCACGGAGGCCTGAACACCTTGTCTGTAAACGGAGCGAACCCGCTTCGTGACGCACAGGACCGGCGGCTCCCGCGTATCGCGGGGCCGTCCGGCCTGGTCATTTTCGGCGTTACGGGTGACCTGTCGCGCAAGAAGCTGATGCCTGCCGTCTACGACCTGGCCAACCGCGGCCTGCTTCCGCCGGGCTTCTCGCTGATCGGCTTCGCCCGCCGGGAGTGGGAGCACGAGGACTTCGCCACAGAGGTGTACGAGGCCGTCAAGCAGCATTCGCGCACGCCGTTCCGCGAGGAGGTCTGGCAGCAGCTGGTGCAGGGCTGCCGCTTCGTGCAGGGCGATTTCGACGACGACGCGGCCTTCGAGACGCTGAAGGCCACCATCGAGGAGCTGGACAAGGCGCAGGGCACGGGCGGCAACTTCGCCTTCTACCTGTCCGTCCCGCCGAAGTTCTTCCCCAAGGTGGTCCAGCAGCTCAAGGACCACGGGCTGGCGCAGAAGGAGGGTTCCTGGCGGCGGGCCGTCATCGAGAAGCCCTTCGGACACGACCTGAAGAGCGCCGAGGAACTCAACAAGGTCGTCCACGAGGTCTTCCCGCGTGACGAGGTCTTCCGGATCGACCACTACCTCGGCAAGGAGACCGTCCAGAACATCCTGGCGCTCCGCTTCGCCAACACCATGTTCGAGCCGATCTGGAACCGGTCGTACGTCGACCACGTGCAGATCACCATGGCCGAGGACATCGGCATCGGCGGCCGGGCCGGGTACTACGACGGCATCGGCGCGGCCCGTGACGTGATCCAGAACCACCTGCTGCAGCTGCTCGCGCTCACCGCGATGGAGGAGCCCGGCTCCTTCCACCCGAAGGCGCTGGTGGCGGAGAAGCTGAAGGTCCTGACGGCGGTGCAGTTGCCGGAGGACCTCGGCAAGCACACCGTGCGCGGCCAGTACGCGGCGGCGTGGCAGGGCGGCGAGAGGGTCGTCGGGTACCTCGAAGAGGACGGCATCGACCCCAAGTCGAAGACCGACACCTACGCGGCCGTCCGGCTGGAGATCAACAACCGCCGCTGGGCGGGCGTCCCGTTCTACCTGCGGACCGGTAAGCGCCTGGGCCGCCGCGTCACCGAGATCGCCGTGGTCTTCAAGCGGGCGCCGTACCTGCCGTTCGAGTCGGGCGCGACCGAGGAGCTGGGGCAGAACGCCCTCGTCATCCGGGTCCAGCCGGACGAGGGCGTGACGGTGCGCTTCGGTTCCAAGGTTCCGGGCACCTCCATGGAGGTCCGGGACGTCACGATGGACTTCGCCTACGGCGAGTCCTTCACGGAGTCGAGCCCCGAGGCGTACGAGCGGCTCATCCTCGACGTGCTCCTCGGCGACGCGAACCTCTTCCCGCGGCACCAGGAAGTCGAACTGTCCTGGAACATCCTCGACCCGATCGAGGAGTACTGGGACAAGCACGGCAAGCCCGCTCAGTACCCGTCGGGCACCTGGGGGCCGGTCGAGGCGGACGAGATGCTCGCACGAGACGGACGGAGCTGGCGCCGGCCATGAAGATCGACCTCACGGAGACCAACTCCAGCAAGATCAATGCCGCGATGGTGCAGGCACGCCGGGACATCGGCACGCCGGCCATCGGCATGGTCCTCACGCTGGTGATCGTGACCGACGAGGAGAACGCGTACGACGCGCTCAAGTCGGCGAACGACGCGTCCCACGAACACCCCTCGCGGATCGTCGTCGTCATCAAGCGGGCCAGCCGCTCGCCGCGCAGCCGCCGCGAGGCCCGGCTCGACGCGGAGATCCGCGTCGGGGCGGACTCCGGCAGCGGTGAGACGCTCGTGCTCCGCCTTCACGGCGAACTGGTCGACCACGCCCAGTCGGTGGTTCTCCCGCTGCTCCTGCCTGACGCCCCCGTGGTCGTCTGGTGGCCGGACGGCGCGCCCACGGACCTGGCGGGCGATCCGCTGGGTGCGCTGGGGCAGCGCCGGATCACGGACACGTACTCCTGCGAGGAACCGATCGGGACGCTCGCCGCCCGGGCGTCGGCGTACGCCCCCGGGGACACGGATCTGGCGTGGACCCGGATCACCCCGTGGCGCTCCATGCTGGCGGCCGCGCTGGATCAGCAGGCCCTGTCGGTCGTCTCGGCGACCGTCGAGGGCGAGAACGAGAACCCGAGCTGCGAACTGCTGGCCATGTGGCTGGCGGACCGGCTGGGCGTCCCCGTTCAGCGCACGCTGTCGTCGGGTCCCGGCCTGACGGCCGTGCGCCTGGTCACCAAGGACGGTGACATCGTCCTGGACCGGGCGGACGGGGCGCTCGCCACCCTGTGCATGCCAGGTCAGCCCGACCGTGCGGTGGCGCTCAAGCGGCGCGACACGGCCGAGCTGCTGGCGGAGGAGCTGCGCCGCCTGGACCCGGACAACACGTACGAGTCCGCACTGAAGTTCGGCGTGGCGAGGCTGGAGTCGCCGGCGACCCCGGCGGCTCCCGCGGCTCCCGCGGCGCCCGCGGAATCCGCCGAGGCCCCGGCCGAGGGTGTTCCCGCCCCGGCGCCGAAGCCGACGGCCAAGCCGGCCGCCAAGCCGACGAAGAAGGCCTCGGCCAAGTAGCGGAGTCCTGCGGGACTTTCCCCGCCCCTCCCGTCTCCTCCCCTCCCCTCCCCGCAACCGGGCTCCGCCCGGACCCGGTCCTCAAGCGCCGGACAGGCGAAAGATTCAGCCTCGCCGGCGTTCGAGGCGCGGGTTCCGGGGCGGAGCCCCCGGTTTCGGGAAGGGGCGGAGTGGGGGAAAGGTCTCGCGCAGCGGCACCCGCACCACCGCACCCCCGGAACTACACACAAGGCGGCAGCACATGGGTATGACGACTCCCCAGGTCGTCGTCCACCGGGACAAGGAACTGATGGCCCAGGCCACGGCGGCCCGGCTCATCACGAAGATCGTGGACGCGCAGACGGCCCGCGGCACCGCGTCCGTGGTCCTCACCGGCGGACGCAACGGCAACGGCCTGCTCGCGGCACTGGCCGCCGCCCCGGCGCGCGACGCCGTCGACTGGCCGCGGCTGGACCTGTGGTGGGGCGACGAGCGGTACGTCCCCGCCGGCGACCCCGACCGCAACCACAACCAGGCCCGCGAGGCCCTCCTGGACTCGGTCCCGGTGAACCCCGCGCGGGTCCACGTGATGCCGGCCTCGGACGGCCCCTACGGGGCGGACGTGGACGCGGCGGCGGCCGCCTATGCGGCCGAGCTGGCGAAGGCGGCCGGCCCGGAGGACCACGGCCCGGTCCCCCGCTTCGACGTGCTGATGCTGGGCGTGGGCCCGGACACGCACGTGGCCTCCCTCTTCCCGGAGCACCCGGCGGCCCGTGAGACCGAGCGGACGGTGGTGGGCGTCCACGGCGCCCCGAAGCCGCCGCCCACCCGGATCTCGCTGACCCTCCCGGCGATCCGGGCGGCCCGTGAGGTCTGGCTCCTGGCCGCGGGCGAGGACAAGGCCGGCGCCGTGTCCCTCGCGCTCGGAGGCGCGGGCGAGGTCCAGGCCCCGGCGGCGGCCGCGTACGGCCGCTCCCGCACCCTGTGGCTCCTGGACCGCGCGGCGGCGGCCAAACTCCCGACCGGGATGTACCCCCCGGCCTCCTCCTGACCGGTACGACGCGAAGGGCCCGCCCTCCTCCGGGAGAGCGGGCCCTTCGGCGTCCGCGAGGTCAGCTCCGGCCGCGCAGCTGCCGGTAGGTGGCGACCAGTGCCTTCGTCGAGGCGTCCAGGCCCGGTACGTCCGCGCCCTCGGTCAGCGCGGGCTCGACGCGCTTGGCGAGCACCTTGCCGAGTTCGACGCCCCACTGGTCGAAGGAGTCGATGTTCCACACCGCGCCCTGTACGAACACCTTGTGCTCGTACAGCGCGATCAGCTGGCCCAGCACCGCCGGGGTGAGCTCGGTCGCCAGGATGGTGGTCGTCGGGTGGTTCCCGTGGAAGGTCTTGTGCGGGACCAGCGATTCCGGGGCGCCTTCGGCACGCACCTCGTCCGCCGTCTTGCCGAAGGCCAGCGCCTGAGTCTGCGCGAAGAAGTTGGCCATCAGCAGGTCGTGCTGGGCCGCCGGGGCCGCCTCCAGCTCGGCCACCGGCCGGGCGAAGCCGATGAAGTCCGCGGGGATCACCTTCGTCCCCTGGTGGATCAGCTGGTAATAGGCGTGCTGCCCGTTGGTTCCGGGCGTGCCCCACACCACCGGGCCGGTCTGCCACTCC
Organism: Streptomyces sp. NPDC054849; assembly: GCF_053610945.1. Classification (NCBI taxonomy): domain Bacteria; kingdom Bacillati; phylum Actinomycetota; class Actinomycetes; order Kitasatosporales; family Streptomycetaceae; genus Streptomyces; species Streptomyces sp. NPDC054849. The sequence continues at coordinate 13,921 of NZ_JBSGZI010000084.1, read as the reverse complement.
ACCGGATCGCCGTCCCGGTCAACGGACTTGCCGTTCGACTCCATGTCCAGCTGCTGCAAGTACGCCGTGAAGCGGGAGAGGTAGTGGCTGTACGGGAGCACCGCGTGCGACTGCGCGTCGAAGAAGGCGCCGTACCAGATCCCCAACAGGCCCATCAGCAGGGGGGCGTTCTCCTCGGCGGGCGCCGTGCGGAAGTGCTCGTCCATCAGATGGAAGCCGTCCAGCATCTGCCGGAAGGCCTCCGGACCGATCGCGATCATCAGCGAGAGACCGATGGCCGAATCGAAGGAGTAGCGTCCGCCGACCCAGTCCCAGAACTCGAACATGTTGGCCGGATCGATGCCGAAGTCGGTGACCTTCTCGGCGTTGGTCGACAGCGCCACGAAGTGCCGTGCCACGGCGGCCTGGTCTCCGCCCAGGCCGGCGAGCAGCCAGCCGCGCGCCGACGTGGCGTTGGTGATGGTCTCGATGGTGGTGAACGTCTTGGAGGCGACGATGAACAGCGTCTCGGCCGGGTCCAGGTCCCGTACGGCCTCGTGCAGGTCCGCGCCGTCGACGTTGGACACGAAGCGCACGGTCAGGGCGCGGTCGGCGAAGGCGCGCAGGGCCTCGTACGCCATGGCCGGACCCAGGTCGGAGCCGCCGATACCGATGTTGACGACGTTCTTGATGCGCCGGCCGGTGAAGCCGGTCCACTCCCCCGACCTGATCCTGTCGGAGAAGGCCGCCATCTTGTCGAGGACGGCGTGCACGCCGGGGACCACGTCCTCGCCGTCCACCTCGACGACGGCATCGCTCGGCGCGCGCAGAGCGGTGTGCAGGACCGCCCGGCCCTCGGTCGTGTTGATCTTCTCGCCGCGGAACATCGCCTCGCGCAGCTCGGCCACGCCGGTGGCGGCGGCCAGCTCGCGCAGCAGCGCGAGCGTCTCGTCGGTCACGAGCTGCTTCGAGTAGTCGATGTGCAGGTCCCCCACCTGCAGGGTGTAGTCGGCGCCGCGCGCGGGGTTCTCCTCGAAGAGCTCCCGCAGATGCGTCTGCCCGAACTGCTCCCGGTGCTTCCCGAGTGCCAGCCACTCGGGCGTCCGGTTGAGCTTCGTACCGCTGCCTGCCTTCATCTCGGCCATCAACCCACTTCTTCCGTCCTGTCGTGCCCCGCCGTTCTCCAACTTAAGGGATCAGAAGCGGCGCAACGCACACAAAGAGGCCCGGCCCCACAGGAGAACCTCCTGTGGGGCCGGGCCTCACGTCACACACGTCGGGCGGTGTCAGATCTCGCCGCGGAGCTTGGCGAGCGCCTCCGCGAGGATCGCCTCGCCGTCGGCGTCCGAGCGCCGTTCCCGTACGTACGCCAAGTGCGTCTTGTACGGCTCGGTGCGCGGCGGCGCGGGCGGGTTGGCCCGGTCCTGGCCGGCCGGGAACCCGCAGCGCGGGCAGTCCCAGGTGTCCGGCACCTGCGCGTCGCTGGCGAAGCTCGGCTGCGTCTCGTGCCCGTTCGAGCACCAGAAGGAGATGCGCAGGCGGGGCGCGGACTCGCCGCGCTCTGCCTCACCCATCGGCCCCGCTCCGACCCGGCTACCACGGATCGCGTTGCCACTTGCCACGGTCGTAACTCCCTGCGTGATGGTGCCGCGGAGTGTGAGTGGATTTTCCGCCGCGGAGCGCCCAAGTCTACGTAAGGCCCAACGCACGTCCAGTGAGCGGAGTTACTGATTCCACGCCATGGACGCCGGACCTCATGATAGGCCGGGGAATGCCGACCGGACTGCCGGAATGGCGAGAACCGTCAGCTGCTCGACTTCATCAGCAGGCCGAGCGCGACGATGCACGCGAACCAGAGCAGACCCACGGCGACGGTGATGCGGTCCAGGTTCCGCTCCGCGACGGAGGAGCCGCCGACCGACGACTGCATGCCGCCGCCGAACATGTCGGAAAGGCCGCCGCCCTTGCCCTTGTGCATCAGCACGAGCAGCATCAGCAGGGCGCTGAAGACGATCAGGGCGATCGAGAACCCCATAATCACGGCTGATTCCTACTTTCTGGCTTTTCAGGCTTTCCGGCTTTGCGAGATGTGCGCGGGGGCCAGCGGCTGGCTGTCCAGCCTCTGGCCCCCGCAAGGGTACGACGGATCGGCCCTACCGCATACTCACTGGTCGCGGAAGCGGACGATCTTGACGAACTCGTCCGCGTCCAGCGCCGCGCCGCCGATCAGGGCGCCGTCGACGTCGGGCTGGGCCATGATCGCCGCGATGTTCCCGGACTTCACCGAGCCGCCGTACTGGATGCGGACCTTGTCGGCCAGCTCCTGCGAGTACAGCTCCGCGAGACGGCCGCGGATCGCTCCGCAGACCTCCTGGGCGTCCTCGGGGGTGGCGACCTCGCCGGTCCCGATGGCCCACACGGGCTCGTACGCGATCACGATGGACTCGACCTGGTCGGCCGGGACGTCCTTGAGGCCGCCGTCGAGCTGGGCCAGCGTGTACGGCACCTGCTCGCCGGCCTTGCGGACGTCCAGGCCCTCGCCGACGCACAGGATCGGGGTGAGCCCGTGCTTGAAGGCGGCCTTGACCTTGGCGTTGCAGATCTCGTCGTTCTCGCCGTGGTACTGGCGGCGCTCGCTGTGGCCGACGGCCACATACGTGCACTTCAGCTTCGCCAGCATCGGGCCGGAGATCTCACCGGTGTAGGCGCCGGAGTCGTGCGCGGAGATGTCCTGGGCGCCGTACTTGATCCTCAGCTTGTCGCCGTCGACCAGGGTCTGGACCGAGCGCAGGTCGACGAAGGGCGGCAGGACCGCGACCTCGACGGCGTCGTAGTCCTTGTCGGCGAGGGCGAAGGCGAGCTTCTGGACGTGGGCGATGGCCTCGAGGTGGTTGAGGTTCATCTTCCAGTTGCCCGCCATCAGCGGGGTGCGGCCGTTTACAGCGTCAGTCATTAGGGGTCAGCCCTCCAGGGCGGCGAGGCCGGGGAGCGTCTTGCCCTCGAGGTATTCGAGGGAGGCGCCGCCACCGGTCGAGATGTGGCCGAATGCATTCTCGTCGAAGCCCAGGATGCGGACCGCGGCGGCACTGTCGCCACCGCCGACGACGGTGAAGGCGCTGCTGGCGAGCAGGCCCTGCGCGACGGCCGAGGTGCCTCCGGCGTAGTCGGGGTGCTCGAAGACGCCGACCGGGCCGTTCCAGAAGACGGTCTTGGCGTCGGCGATCTTCGACGCGTACAGCTCGCGCGTCTTGGGACCGATGTCCAGGCCCTCCTTGTCCGCGGGGATCGCCTGGGCGTCGACGATCTCGAAGTTCGCCGGGGTCTTGCCCTTGAGGTCCGGGAACTCCGCGGAGACCAGCACGTCGACCGGGAGGACCAGCTCGACGCCGGTCTCCTCGGCACGCGTCATGTACTCCTTGACGACCTCCACCTGGTCCTTCTGGAGCAGGGAGATGCCGACCTCGTAGCCCTTGGCGTAGAGGAAGGTGTAGGCCATGCCGCCGCCGATGAGGATGCGGTCGGCCTTGCCGAGCAGCTCGTCGATGACGGCCAGCTTGTCGGAGACCTTGGCGCCGCCCAGGACGACGACGTACGGGCGCTCGACCTCGGCGGTGAGCTTCTTCAGGACGCCGACCTCGGTGGCGATGAGGGAGCCGGCCGCGTGCGGGAGCCGGGCGGGGAGGTCGAAGACGGAGGCGTGCTTGCGGTGGACGGCTCCGAAACCGTCACCGACGTAGACGTCGGCGAGCTCCGCGAGCTGGTCCGCGAAGGCGCCGCGCTCGGCGTCGTCCTTCGAGGTCTCACCGGCGTTGAAGCGAAGGTTCTCGATGACGGCCACACGGCCGTCGGTGAGGGCCTCGACGGTCTCCTTGGCGGAGGCGCCGACCGTGTCGGTGGCGAACGCGACGTCCGCACCGAGCAGTTCGCCGAGGCGCGCGGCGGCCGGGGCGAGCGAGAAGGCCGGCTCCACGCCGGTCCCCTTGGGGCGGCCAAGGTGCGAGGCCACGACGACGCGGGCGCCGGCGGCGGCGAGCTTCGCGATCGTGGGCTGGACGGCGCGGATGCGGCCGTCGTCGGTGATGGTGCCCTCGGCCAGCGGGACGTTCAGGTCCGCGCGGACGAAGACCCGCTTGCCCTTGACGCCTTCGGCGAGCAGTTCATCGATCGTCTTCATGTGTTCCTACTCCTTTGGGCCCTTCACTCGAAGGGCGAGGAAGGGAGAACGAGGCAAGCAACAGGGCCCGTGCGGCGCATCGTCGCGCTGCTCGGACCCTGTGCTCACATCGTGGTGCCTTGCCCTACGTGCTTAGAGCTGACCGCCGACGAAGACGGTGAGGTCGACGAGACGGTTGGAGTAGCCCCACTCGTTGTCGTACCAGCCGACGACCTTGACCTGCGTTCCGTCCTGAACCATGGTCAGGGAGGAGTCGAAGGTGCAGGACGCCGGCCAGTTCACGATGTCGGAAGAGACGATCGCGTCCTCGGTGTAGTCGAGGATGCCCTTGAGCTGACCCTCGGAGGCCTTCTGGAAGGCCGCGTTGATCTCTTCCACGGTGGTTTCGCGGGAGAGCTCCAGCACGAGGTCGGTGACCGAGCCCGTCGGGACCGGGACGCGCATGGCGATGCCGTCCAGCTTGCCCTTGAGCTGCGGAAGAACCAGCGCGGTTGCCTTGGCGGCACCGGTGGACGTCGGGATGATGTTCTCGGCGGCGGCGCGGGCGCGACGCAGGTCCGAGTGCGGGAAGTCCAGGATGCGCTGGTCGTTCGTGTACGCGTGGACCGTCGTCATCATGCCCTTGACGATGCCGAAGTTCTCGTCGAGGACCTTGGCCATCGGCGCCACGCAGTTGGTGGTGCAGGAGGCGTTGGAGATGACGTGGTGGTTGGCCGCCTCGTACTTGTCGTGGTTGACGCCCATCACGATGGTGATGTCCTCGTCCTTGGCCGGAGCCGAGATGAGGACCTTCTTCGCGCCGGCGGCGATGTGCTTGGCGGCGTCGGCCTTCTTCGTGAAGATGCCGGTCGACTCGATGACGATGTCGGCGCCCAGCTCACCCCAGGGGAGGTTCGCGGGGTCACGCTCGGCAAAGGTCTTGAACGTCTGACCGCCGACGGTGATGCTGTCGTCGGTGTGGCTGACCTCGTGCTTCAGGCGGCCCAGGATGGTGTCGTACTTGAGCAGGTGTACCAGGGTCGCGTTGTCAGTCAGGTCGTTGACACCGACGATCTCGATGTCCGCTCCCTGCTCCAGGAGCGCCCGGAAATAGTTGCGGCCAATTCGGCCAAAACCGTTGATGCCTACGCGGATCGTCACGAACCGATCTCCTCGTTGGTGCGCCGGTAAGAGCGCCGGCGAGCTGTATGGGATGTCCCCGACCGCTTACGACCCTACCTCTCCGTGAGCTTCTGGGTGACATCGGTCGGGGCCTGACACGCCCCGGAGTCCCGTTCCTGACGCTCCGGAACCGGACCCCGGGGGACTTGGTCGCCGTCACTCAGGGTGAGTGACGAACGGGCCTCTGATCAGCGGTTCAGCGTGCGCAGCGCCTTACCGACGAGTAGCGCGCGGTCCGCCGCCGCCGGCATGTGTTCAAGGCCGAAGCCCAGGAGCACGGTGTCACGCGTAGTGACCGCCGCATAGGACTTGAACAGTTCCGCGGTACGGGACCAGTCTCCGGGAACATCGGGGCTGCCGGCAGGCGATCCCTGGGCGGTCCAGACGCCGAGGGAGGTCTCGAACCCCTCGACGGGCTGGTCCGCGCCGCCGACGGAGAGGCGTGCCTCGTCTGCGAAGACGCCGCGGCCGCCCGAGCCGGGGTCGGTGATGTAGGAGAGCGAGACCTCGACGGTCCTGCCCGCGTAGGCGCTCAGGTCGAAGGCGACCTGCTTCCAGCCTCCGGAGGAACCGGTGAAGCTGTTCCACGCGCCGCTGGTGCCCTGCGGGGTGCAGCCGCCGCCGTCCAGGGTGAGGTAGCGGCGCAGGAACGGGTGGCCGTTCATGAAGAATCCGGCCGCGCACTCCTCCGGAACCGTGGTGCTGCTCAGGCCGCCCGCGTCGGGCAGGGTGGTCCAGTCGTCGCCACCCGCCGTACGGGCTTCCAGTGCGGCGTGGTCGTAGCCGCCCTCGGTGTTCCAGTTGAGCGCGAGCTTCAGCTGCGGCTTGTCGGCCGCGGTGACGCCGGTGAGGTCCAGGGTGCGGACCAGCCGCTTCCAGTCGTCGTCGGCGTGCAGGGCCGAGGCCATCCCGGCGCCGGCGTAGGGGGCGTACGGGTTGACGACGCCGGTGAACCGGCCCCCCTGGGCGCTCTCGAACTGCGGGAACTGCGCGGGCGCCAGGGTCTCGGAGGTCACGGTGTAGGAGCCGGGGGCGTTCAGCGGGTTGCCCGTGGCGTCGCCGATGGCCCCCTTCGCCCCGTTCAGGGCGCCGGCGCCGGTGAAGCCGGTGGCTCCGGCGGTGCTCGTACGGCCGTACGCGCCGAGCCAGTACTGGCTGAAGTCGTTGGTCACGGCGCGGCCGACCTGGGCGTTGCCGCCCGCCAGCTCCCCGGCCTCGATCAGCTTGCCGCCCTCGTTGAGGAAGTCGCGGACCGCCAGCTGCGTGTCGCCGCCGGGGGACTTGGCCCCGGTGTAGTGGACGGCCGTACGGAAGTGGGAGAGCACCCCGAGGTGGTGGGGGGTGCCCTGGACGGCGACGTCCCAGACCGCAGCGGACCTGCCGTTGGCGCGCAGGGCGTCGACGTAGGTCCGGGCGTGCTGGGCCGCTGCCCCCTCTTCGGCGATCACCAGGACGTCCGCGCGCGGGCGCTCGGCCACCGTGTAGGTGAAGTGCTCGCTGGAGACCTGCCCGCCGGAGCGGTCGCGGCCGGTGAACCAGACCTCGACCTTGTCGCCGGGCTTCGCGCCGTCGACCTCGGCGCGGTACTCGTCGAACCAGTTGTTGTCTTCGCCGCCGTAGACGTCGCCGCCCTTCCAGGCTTCGAGGTCCTCGTCGTGCGTGCGACCGCCGTTGATCCGGTAGTTGAGCTCCTTGTCCTTCAGCGCCTTGCGGGCCGTGACGGAGACCGTCTGGTCGTCGCCGCGGGCCGCGTAGGAGGTGGTGAAGGGGTCCAGGGTGAAGTCCGCGGCGCTCAGGCCCACGGAGGACGCCGGACGGTCCGGGTGTGCGGCGCTTTCGCCGACCGAGAGGGCGAAGGGGACGTTCTTGGCGAACTCCGCCTGGATGAGCTTCTCGTCGTCCGGGAAGTTGAAGCCGGAGGCGCAGTCCTCGGGCTTCCACGGGTCGTCCGGGTCGAGGGCCGAGGCCGTCTGGCAGGTGGTCATCTCCGGCGTGAACATCATGATGCCGTTGACGTTGGAGGCGTGGCCGTCGGCCTCGCCGTTGGTGGTGTAGAGCTCGGAGGAGACCTGCGGGTGGTAGCCCGGGACCGCCGGGTTCTCCGGGGTGCCGGCGAGCGCCTTGTAGGCCACGTCGTCGGGGGTGGGGGTGGCCACCTGCCAGCCCACGCCGTACAGGATCAGCTCGGCCGCGGAGTGGTAGTTGACGGCGTAGTCGAAGCCGATGCGCTTCTGGAAGGCGTCGAGGGCGCGGGTCTCGGGCTCGGAGGATGCGCTCGGGCCGCGGTAGGTCTCGCTCGCCTGGTTCGGCGAGGAACCCTCGTTGTCGTAGCCCCATTTGAAGGCGAAGTTCCGGTTGAGGTCGACACCGTCGCCGGGGCCGGTGCTGCCGTCGCCGTTGGTGTCGCGCAGGTTCTTGCGCCACAGCCGCCGGCCGTCGGCGGCGTGCGTGTAGTCGTAACCGTCCGGGTTGGCGGAGAGCAGGAACCACAGCTCGCTGGAGTCCACCAGCTTGGTGATCCGCGGGTCCTTGCCGTAGTTGTCGAGCGTGTGGTGCATCAGCCGCCGGGTCATCTCGGGGGTGATCCACTCACGGGCATGCTGGTTGGACATGTAGAGGACGGACGGCTTGTCTCCGTCCCGGGTCTTGCGGGCGTTCTTGGCGACCTTCAGGGCGAGGATGTCCTTGCCCTGGACGGTCTTGCCGATGGAGACGACCTTGGTGAGCCCCGGGTTCTCCCGGGCGGTCCGCAGGATCTCCTCCTGGAGTCCGCCCTCGCCGCTGTACGGGCGGAACACACCGTCGCCGGCGGCCTTGGCCCGGGCCAGAGCCTGGGCCGGGACCTTGTGCTCGGCGAGCTTCACGCCCTGGGCGGCGAGGTCCGCGGCCTGGCCGCCGGTGAGGAAGAGCTCGACCCGGGCGGTCCCGGTCTCGGGGGCGCGCTCGGTGAGCTCGTGGGCGTCCTGGCCGGCGGCGAGGACGAGCGGGACCTGCTCCCGGGTGATGTCGGCGTCGTACACCCGTACCTCGTCGGCGCCGGGTGCGGCGGAGCCGGGCTGGGCCTGGGCCGCCGCAGGTAGCGCGGCGAGTGTGGTTGCGAAGACGAGTGCGCTTGCGGCGAGGATCGATCTCGCGCGGTGCCTCATGTGCCCCCCTGGGCGTCGTCTGCCACGAAAGCCTTCGGACGCCAGACTCAAGACCGGCCCATGCTCATGTCAATGGGGCGTACGGCGAAGGGGCCCGCACGAGTGATCGCGCGAACCCCTTTGCCGTACGGGTATCGACTATCCGGCCATGTTGTCGGCCATCTCCTCGCTGAGGTCGAGGTTCGACTCGGTGCCCGGGATGCCGAGGTCCTGGGCCCGCTTGTCGGCCATCGCCAGCAGCCGGCGGATCCGGCCCGCGACCGCGTCCTTGGTCAGCGGCGGGTCGGCGAGCGCGCCCAGCTCCTCCAGGGAGGCCTGCTTGTGCTCCATGCGCAGTCGGCCGGCCGCGGCGAGGTGCTCGGGGACCTCCTCGCCGAGGATCTCCAGCGCACGCTGCACACGGGCTCCGGCGGCCACCGCGGCCCGCGCGGAGCGGCGCAGGTTGGCGTCGTCGAAGTTGGCGAGGCGGTTGGCGGTGGCGCGCACCTCGCGCCGCATCCGCCGCTCCTCCCAGGCCAGCACCGACTCGTGCGCGCCGAGCCGGGTCAGCAGGGCTCCGATCGCGTCGCCGTCGCGGACCACGACCCGGTCGACCCCGCGCACCTCGCGCGCCTTCGCGGCGATGGAGAGCCTGCGGGCGGCGCCCACCAGGGCCAGGGCGGCCTCCGGGCCGGGGCAGGTGACCTCCAGGGAGGAGGACCGGCCCGGCTCGGTGAGCGAGCCGTGGGCCAGGAAGGCGCCGCGCCAGGCCGCCTCCGCGTCACAGGTGGCCCCGGAGACCACCTGCGGGGGAAGACCCCTGATGGGGCGTCCGCGGCCGTCCACGAGGCCCGTCTGCCGCGCCAGCTGGTCACCGCCGGCCACCACGCGGACCACGTAGCGGCTGCCGCGGCGCAATCCGCCGGGGGCCATCACCACCAGGTCCGAGGAGTGGCCGAAGATCTCCAGGATGTCCTTGCGCAGGCGTCTGGCCGCGATCCCGGTGTCGAGCTCCGCCTCGATGACGATGCGGCCGCTCACCAGGTGCAGGCCTCCCGCGAACCGAAGGATCGCCGAGACCTCCGCCTTCCTGCAGCAGGTGCGGGTGACGGGGAGGCGGGAGATCTCATCCTTCACCGCGGGCGTCATCGCCATGGGCCGATCCTTCCATGCATCCGAAAAATACGGTCGTACGCGGCGGCCAGCAGCTCCGGATCGTGCTTCGGAGAGCCGTCCTGCCTGGCCACGGGCGCCAGCTCGACCGCGGCACCGAACCGTTTCGCGGCATCGGCGAGGGACTCGCGGTCGGGCACGGCGGCCTCGTCGGCCAGCACCACGTCCAGGGCGAGTTTAGGGGCGTGTCGGGCCAAAACCTCCAAATGACGCTGCGGAGAGAAGCCTTCTGTTTCTCCGGGTTGCGGCGCGAGGTTCAGTGAGAGGACCCGCCGGGCCTTCGTCTCGACCAGCGCGTCCAGCAGTTGCGGCACCAGCAGGTGCGGGATGACGGAGGAGAACCAGGACCCCGGACCGAGCACCACCCAGTCGGCGTCCAGGACCGCCGCGACGGCCTCCGGCACGGCCGGCGGGTCACCCGGCACGACCTGTACGGAGAGCACCTCACCCGGGGTGAGGGCCACGGTGGCCTGCCCCCGGACGGTGTCCACGTCCTCGGGCCGGGCCGGGTCATGCCCCCTGACCAGGGCCTGGAGCTCAAGGGGGACCGCCGACATGGGCAGCACGCGGCCCTGCGCGCCGAGCAGCCTGCCCACCAGGTCGAGGGCCTGGACGGGGTCGCCGAGCTGTTCCCACAGGGCGACGATCAGCAGGTTGCCGACCGCGTGCCCGTGCAGGTCGCCCTCGGACTGGAAGCGGTGCTGGATGACCCGGGCCCAGGTCTGGCCCCAGTCGTCGTCCCCGCACAGCGCGGCCAGCGCCTTGCGCAGATCGCCGGGCGGCAGCACGCCGAGCTCCTCCCGGAGCCGGCCGCTGGAGCCGCCGTCGTCGGCGACGGTGACCACGGCGGTGAGGTCACCGGTGATCCGGCGCAGGGCGGCGAGGGAGGCCGACAGGCCCTGGCCGCCGCCGAGGGCCACCACCTTGGGCGTGGCGCCACGCCGGCGGCCGGAGCGGCCCACGCCGTCCTCGCCCCGTCCCGGGGTGAGGCGGCGCAGACGGCTCAGCCGCGGGGTCCGTGAGGTCACTCGCGCCCCATGTCCCGGTGGACTACGACGGTCTCGACTCCCTCGGAGGCGAGACGGGCGGCGAGCTTCTCGGACATGGCCACGCTGCGGTGCTTGCCGCCCGTGCAGCCGACCGCGATGGTCACGTACCGCTTGCCCTCGCGGCGATAGCCGGTGGCGATGAGCTGGAGCAGTTCGGTGTATCGGTCGAGGAACTCCTTGGCGCCGGGCTGGCTGAAGACGTACCCCGACACCTCCTCGTTGAGCCCGGTGAAGGGACGCAGCTCCGGGACCCAGTGCGGGTTCGGGATGAACCGGCAGTCGACGACGAGGTCGGCGTCGACGGGCAGGCCGTACTTGAAGCCGAAGGACATGACGGTGGCCCGCAGCTCGGGCTCCTCGTCCCCGGCGAACTGCGCGTCCATCTTCGCGCGCAGCTCGTGCACGTTCAGGCTGGAGGTGTCGATCACCAGGTCGGCGTCGCCGCGCAGCTCGCGCAGCAGGTCGCGCTCGGCGGCGATGCCGTCGGTGATGCGCCCGTCGCCCTGGAGCGGGTGCGGGCGGCGGACCGACTCGAAGCGGCGGACCAGCGCGTCGTCGGAGGACTCCAGGAAGACGATGCGGCGGGTGACGCCCTTGCTGTCGAGGTCGGCGAGGGACTCACGCAGGGCGTCGAAGAACTGGCGGCCGCGGACGTCGACGACGACGGCGATGCGTGCCACGTTGCCCTGGGAGCGGGCGCCGAGCTCCACCATGGTCGGGATCAGCGCCGGCGGGAGGTTGTCGACGACGAACCAGCCGAGGTCCTCCAGACACTTGGCCGCCGTACTGCGGCCGGCCCCGGACATGCCGGAGATGATCACCAGCTCGGGGATGGCCGCCTCGGCGGTCTCGCCGGGCTCCGCTGTCGTGCCCGTACTCACCTGTGCTCCGTCTCGGTCGTGCGTGGTCTCGTGCTCGGTCATTGCTCGGTCCCCCGTTCGGACGATGCTCCCGCTGGCGCGGAAGCCTCATCCTCAATGATCTCTCCTGTGGCCATGTTGACGGCAGGACCAGCGGGAACCGCCTGGGCGAGGGCCGCGGCCACCGTCTCGGCGGTCTTGCGACCTATGCCCGGGACCTCGCAGATCTGGTCGATTGTCGCCTGTCTCAGCTTCTTCACCGAACCGAAGTGCTTGATCAGGGCATGCTTGCGGCTCTCGCCGAGGCCTGCCACCTCGTCCAGGGGGCCGGACCTCAGGCGCTTGCCGCGCTTGTTGCGCTGGTACTGGATGGCGAACCGGTGGGCTTCGTCACGGACCCGCTGGAGCAGGTAGAGGCCCTCGCTGGTACGGGGCAGCACGACGGGGTCGTCCTCTCCCGGCAGCCAGACCTCCTCCAGCCGCTTGGCCAGGCCGCACACGGCGACGTCGTCGACCCCGAGCTCCTCCAGGGCCCGCTTCGCGGCGGCGACCTGCGGCTGCCCGCCGTCGACCACGATGAGCTGGGGCGGGTACGCGAAGCGCTTGGGGCGCCCGTCGTCCTCCTCCGGGGCCTGGCCCTCCTCGGCCTCCCACTCGCCCGTCTTCAGCTTCTCCTGGAGGTAGCGCCGGAATCGCCGGGAGACCACCTCGTGCATGGAGCGGACGTCGTCCTGCCCCTCGAAGGACTTGATCTGGAAGCGCCGGTACTCGCCCTTGCGGGCCAGCCCGTCCTCGAAGACGACCATCGAGGCGACGACGTCGTCACCCTGGAGGTGGGAGATGTCGAAGCATTCGATGCGCAGCGGGGCGCTGTCGAGGTCCAGGGCCTCGGCGATCTCCTCCAGGGCCCGGGAGCGGGTGGTGAGGTCGCTGGCGCGCTTGGTCTTGTGCAGGGCGAGGGACTGCAGCGCGTTGCGGTGGACGGTCTCCATGAGGGCCTTCTTGTCGCCGCGCTGCGGTATCCGCAGGCTGACCTGGGACCCCCGGCGGTCGGCGAGCCACTGGCTCAGCACGGGCGTGTCCTCGGGGAGGGCCGGGACCAGCACCTCCTTGGGGACGGCCTCACCCTTCTCCTCGCCGTACAGCTGCTGGAGGGCGTGCTCGACGAGCCCGGCCGTGTCGACGGCCTCGACCTTGTCGGTGACCCAGCCGCGCTGGCCGCGGACCCGGCCGCCGCGGACGTGGAAGATCTGCACCGCGGCTTCGAGCTCGTCCTCGGCGACGGCGATGAGGTCGGCGTCGGTGGCGTCGGCGAGCACGACGGCGTTCTTCTCCATCGCCCGGCGCAGCGCCCCGATGTCGTCGCGCAGCCGGGCGGCCTTCTCGTACTCCATCTCCTCGGCCGCCGCGTGCATCTCCTTCTCCAGCCGGGAGAGGTAGGTGCCGGTGCGGCCGGCCATGAAGTCGCAGAAGTCCTCGGCCAGTTCACGGTGCTCCTCGGGGGTGACCCGGCCGACGCAGGGCGCGGAGCACTTGCCGATGTAGCCGAGCAGGCAGGGCCGGCCGATCTGGGCGGAGCGCTTGAACACTCCCACGGAGCACGTGCGCACCGGGAACACCCGCAGCATCAGGTCGACGGTCTCGCGGATCGCCCAGGCGTGCCCGTACGGACCGAAGTAGCGCACGCCCTTCTTCTTGGGCCCCCGCATGACCTGGACCCGCGGGTACTCCTCATTGAGGGTCACGGCGAGGGAGGGGTAGCTCTTGTCGTCCCGGTACTTGACGTTGAACCGGGGGTCGAACTCCTTGATCCACGAGTACTCCAGCTGGAGCGCCTCGACCTCGGTGGAGACCACGGTCCACTCGACGGAGGCGGCCGTGGTCACCATGGTGGCGGTACGGGGATGCAGGCCGGCGACGTCCTGGAAGTAACTGGCCAGGCGCTGGCGCAGGCTCTTGGCCTTCCCGACGTAGATCACCCGGCGGTGCTCGTCACGGAACTTGTAGACCCCCGGGGAGTCGGGGATCTGTCCCGGCTTGGGGCGGTAGCTGGAAGGGTCGGCCATGCCAACCACCCTACTTGCGCGGGCTGACAACCGACCGCAGCCCTCCGGCCCGGTGCGCGGGACTTCCCGGCCTCAGCCGAGACCCGCGGCCGCAACCGAACGAGTCCCGACGACCGGGGGCGAGGCCCCCGTATTTCAGCCCTGTCGGCGTTTGAGGCGCGGGGTCTGGGGCGGAGCTCCCGTATTCCAGCCCGCCGGCGCTTGAGGTGCGGCTCGGAGCGCAGCCCCGCATTGCAGCCCCGCCGCCGTTTGAGGCGCGGGGCCCGGGCCAAAGCTCCCGTACTCCAGCCCGCCGGCGCTTGAGGCGCGGGCCCGGAGCGGAGCCCCGTATTTC
>NZ_JBSGZI010000083.1:0-36652 GCF_053610945.1 Streptomyces sp. NPDC054849 | reverse complement strand
CCGTGAGGTTCCGGGGCCGCCCCTTGTGGTGCTCAGTCGCACCTACGCGTTACGCGCCCTTGGACAGGTCCGGGCCGGAGCCCGTGGCCTCGATCGGGGGGAGGTCCGGCAGCGCCGACTTCTCCTCGCCGCGGAAGGTGAACTTGGCGTCCTCGCCCTCACCCTCCTTGCCGACGACCACGATGTGACCGGGGCGCAGCTCGCCGAAGAGGATCTTCTCCGACAGGATGTCCTCGATCTCGCGCTGGATGGTCCGGCGCAGCGGCCGGGCACCCAGGATCGGGTCGTAGCCGCGCTTGGCGAGCAGGAGCTTCGCGTCACCACTCAGCTCGATGCCCATGTCGCGGTCCTTGAGGCGCTCGTCGACCTTCGCGATCATCAGGTCGACGATCTGGATGATGTCTTCCTCGGTGAGCTGGTGGAAGACGACCGTGTCGTCGACTCGGTTGAGGAACTCGGGCCGGAAGTGCTGCTTGAGCTCTTCGTTGACCTTCGCCTTCATCCGGTCGTAGCCGGTCTTGGTGTCGCCCTGGGCCGCGAAGCCGAGGTTGAAGCCCTTCGAGATGTCCCGGGTACCGAGGTTGGTCGTCATGATGATGACCGTGTTCTTGAAGTCCACGACCCGGCCCTGGGAGTCGGTCAGGCGACCGTCCTCCAGGATCTGGAGAAGGGAATTGAAGATATCCGGGTGGGCCTTCTCGACCTCGTCGAAGAGGACGACGGAGAACGGCTTCCGGCGCACCTTCTCGGTGAGCTGGCCGCCCTCTTCGTAGCCCACGTAGCCGGGGGGCGAACCGAAGAGACGGGAAACCGTGTGCTTCTCGCTGAACTCCGACATGTCGAGGGAGATCAGCGCGTCCTCGTCGCCGAAGAGGAATTCGGCGAGCGTCTTGGAGAGCTCGGTCTTACCGACACCGGACGGGCCGGCGAAGATGAACGAGCCACCCGGGCGCTTCGGGTCCTTCAGACCCGCACGGGTACGACGGATCGCCTGGGAGAGCGCCCTGATGGCGTCCTTCTGGCCGATGACCCGGCGGTGGAGCTCGTCCTCCATGCGGAGCAGTCGCGAGGACTCCTCCTCGGTGAGCTTGAAGACGGGAATGCCGGTCGCGGTCGCGAGGACTTCGGCGATGAGCTCGCCGTCGACCTCGGCGACGACGTCCATGTCGCCGGCCTTCCATTCCTTCTCGCGCTTGGTCTTCGCCGACAGCAGCTGCTTCTCCTTGTCGCGGAGAGAGGCCGCCTTCTCGAAGTCCTGGGAGTCGATGGCCGACTCCTTGTCGCGGCGCACGCCCGCGATCTTCTCGTCGAACTCGCGGAGGTCCGGCGGCGCGGTCATCCGGCGGATGCGCATCCGGGAGCCGGCCTCGTCGATCAGGTCGATCGCCTTGTCCGGGAGGAAGCGGTCCGAGATGTACCGGTCCGCCAGCGTCGCCGCCTGGACGAGGGCCTCGTCCGTGATGGAGACGCGGTGGTGGGCCTCGTACCGGTCGCGCAGGCCCTTGAGGATCTCGATCGTGTGGGGGAGGGAAGGCTCCGCCACCTGGATCGGCTGGAAGCGGCGCTCGAGGGCCGCGTCCTTCTCGAGGTGCTTGCGGTACTCGTCCAGCGTCGTGGCACCGATGGTCTGGAGCTCACCACGGGCCAGCATGGGCTTGAGGATGCTGGCGGCGTCGATCGCACCCTCGGCGGCGCCCGCACCCACGAGGGTGTGGAGCTCGTCGATGAACAGGATGATGTCGCCGCGGGTGCGGATCTCCTTGAGCACCTTCTTCAGGCGCTCCTCGAAGTCACCGCGGTAGCGGGAACCGGCGACCAGGGCGCCGAGGTCAAGCGTGTAGAGGTGCTTGTCCTTGAGGGTCTCGGGGACCTCGCCCTTGACGATCGCCTGGGCCAGGCCCTCGACGACGGCGGTCTTGCCGACGCCGGGCTCGCCGATGAGGACCGGGTTGTTCTTGGTCCGGCGGGACAGCACCTGCATGACCCGCTCGATCTCCTTCTCGCGCCCGATGACCGGGTCGAGCTTGGATTCGCGGGCAGCCTGGGTGAGGTTGCGGCCGAACTGGTCCAGGACGAGCGAAGTCGAGGGAGTGCCCTCGGTGGGGCCGCCGGCCGTGGCCGACTCCTTGCCGCCCCCGGTGTAGCCGGAGAGCAGCTGGATGACCTGCTGCCGGACTCGGTTGAGATCGGCGCCCAGCTTCACCAGGACCTGGGCTGCGACGCCCTCGCCCTCGCGGATCAGGCCGAGCAGGATGTGCTCGGTGCCGATGTAGTTGTGGCCGAGCTGGAGGGCCTCTCGGAGCGAAAGCTCCAGGACCTTCTTCGCCCGCGGGGTGAAGGGGATGTGGCCGGACGGGGCCTGCTGCCCCTGACCGATGATCTCCTCAACCTGCTGGCGAACAGCCTCGAGCGAAATCCCGAGGCTCTCCAGGGCCTTAGCGGCGACACCCTCACCCTCGTGGATCAAGCCCAGGAGGATGTGCTCGGTGCCGATGTAGTTGTGGTTGAGCATCCGGGCTTCTTCCTGAGCCAGGACGACAACCCGCCGCGCGCGGTCGGTGAACCTCTCGAACATCGTTTATCGCTCCTCAGAGCGGTCGGGCAGTTCGGGGTCGGTCCCCGCCCTGTCCTTCCGCATGCTAGTCCCGCGGGGCGGGACAGCTCATTCCAACTGCCGACATCCGTCCACGGCTCACCCTGCATCGGCGGGGAAAACCGGCTTGAAGAGCCGACAACTGCTCCAACTCGATGGTGCGAGACGATGTTCCCGCAGGCCAGGCAGATACCCGTCATGCGTGTACGCCGATGGCGAACGGAAGCCCGCTCAAAACAGCGTGTCGGCCCCGATCCCCTAGGAATGTCTTACCCGTGAGGACTGACACTCCATGCCACTGACACCGGTCCACTCAGCTTAGGGCGAACACGATTCCGTCCCGAATGTGGGACTCCGCGACCCCGGACCTTTACGTTCCGCATGCGGGTGAGTGCGGTGTGTCACGCAAGCCGTAACCCCAGGGGCTTTTCGGAAGTTGCTCAGGGCATGGCCGCAACCCTGCCGACCGTCCCGCTGCCCCGCGTCGCGCCCGAGGAGGGTGCGTACGCCTCGCCCGAGGTGGGTGCGTACGCCGCCTGGTACGAGCGGGAGCTCGGCTGGACCGTCACGGGCGGGCCGCCCGGCCGGCTCGCGACCGGCATCCGTTTCGACGTGCTGGAGCTGCCGTCCGATGCGGGGGCGGCGCTGCTGCGCAGGCCGGTCGCCACGGGTCCGGTGGCCCTGATGGGGCTCCGGATGCGGTTCCTGGTGGCCGCGGGGAGCGCAGAGGAGCTGGACGGGCTGCTCGACTGGCTGGAGTGGGGCGGGGTCGCCCTCGATCTCACCGCCCTGGGTGCGGGTGGCCGGATCACCGCCCCGGCTCCCCCGGGACCGCCCTCGGGAGGAAGCCCCCGGGGAGCCGCCGTGTGGCTGCGACCCCCCGAGCAGGGGTGTGAGGCACTGCTCCCGGCCCTGCCCGGTCCCGGGCGGGCCGCCGGACCCGCTCGCGGGGCCGATCTCGTACGCCTCGTCGCGGCGGCCGCGACGGAATGTCACCGGGCGCGCCTGGGGCGGCGTACGAACGGGGTCCGTCAGCCCTTGGCCTTCTCGTAGGCCTCACGGATGTCGGCCGGGACGCGGCCGCGGTCGTTCACGTTGTAACCGTTCTCCTTGGCCCATGCACGGATCTCGGCCGTGTCCGGGTTGCCGGTCGTCGCGGCGACGCGGCCCTTGGCGCGGGCCGCGGTGGCACGGCCACCGGTGCGGCGACCGCCCTTGGTGTACGGGTCGAGCAGACCGCGGAGCTTTTCAGCGTTGGCGGTGGTGAGGTCGATCTCGTAGGTCTTGCCATCCAGAGCGAACGTCACCGTCTCGTCCGCCTCGCCACCGTCGAGGTCGTCGACAAGAAGGACCTGAACCTTCTGTGCCACCGGGATTTCCTTTCATCGAAAAGCAGTACGCGGAAAGGAAACCGCTTTTGCCTGGAAAACACAAACCCCCGGGGAGAGGTTCGAGACCGCAACGGGGCGGGAAACGTGCGCGATTCGGACATAGGCCACAGGTTCGCGGAGCGCTGGAAAAGCTGAGGCCATCGATCAGAGGTGCAGAAGCATCCGACTGTTGCCCAAGGTGTTCGGCTTCACTCGTTCGAGACCGAGGAACTCGGCGACGCCCTCGTCATAGGAACGCAGGAGCTCCATGTAGACATCGGTCTTGACCGGGGTCTCGCCGATCTCGACGAAGCCGTGCTTCGCGAAGAACTCCACTTCGAAGGTCAGGCAGAAAACGCGGCTCACCCCGAGCGTGCGGGCGGTGCGCAACAACTGCTCCAGCACGCGATGACCGACGCCGGCGCCCTTCAAGTCGCGGTCGACCGCGAGAGTGCGCACTTCGGCGAGGTCTTCCCACATCACGTGGAGAGCGCCGCAGCCGACCACCTGGCCGTCGGAGTCGCGTTCCGCGACCCAGAACTCCTGGATGTCCTCGTAAAGGACGACCGGGGCTTTGTCGAGCAGGATCCTCTGCTGCACGTACTGGTCGAGGAGGCGGCGCAGCGCGGGAACATCACCGGTGCGGGCACGGCGGATCGTCACTGTTTCTGCATGTGCAGTGGAAAACTCTCCCATGGCTGCCGACGCTATCGCCCCGGCTCCCGCGGGCGCTCGGCGGAGTCCCCTTCGGCTTCCTGCGGAGCGGGGGGTTCGGCGGCGGCCTCGGCGCCGGACTCGTCGTCGTGCTGGACGACCCGTACGGCGTCCCTGAGGGCTTCGCGCTGTTCCGCGGACATCATGCCGAAGAAGGCGACGAGGGCGGCGGCGGGGCTGTCGCTCGTCGACCAGGCTTCGTTCATCAGTGCGGCCGAGTAGGCGGCGCGGGTGGAGACCGCCGTATATCGATAGGCGCGGCCTTCGGCTTCCCGGCGGACCCAGCCCTTCTGATGAAGATTGTCCATAACGGTCATGACCGTGGTGTACGCGATGGACCGTTCCTGCTGGAGGTCTTCCAGAACTTCACGAACGGTGACCGGGCGGTTCCACTGCCACACCCGCGTCATGACGGCGTCTTCGAGTTCTCCCAAGGGGCGAGGCACAACAGCACGATAGTGCGGGTTGTGCGGAATTGCCCGACTATTCGCCTGGTAACGCGCAACAAATCGGGCGTGCAGCCGGTATGCCGCACGCCCGTCGTCCCGGGGTTACTTCTGCTGCCGAGCGGCTTCCGCCCGGGCGAGCACGGCGTCGACCACCGCGTCTTCCTTGGTCTTGTTGGAGCCGCCCTGGCTCTTCACGATCGTCACGACGAGAGCGATGAAGAACGCGGCCATCGCGATGGGGGGCACGAGCGCGGAGACGTAGTCCATGACCACAGACTAGCTACCCGACGGCCCGCCCGGCCGCCGGGGGCGGCGCGGGCTTCCGGCGCGGCGGGAACACCTCGCCGGGCGTCGGAACCGGCCGCTCGGGGCGCGGCGGATCCTGGGGGTGGGGCCGCGGCGCCGGGCGTGGCGGCTCCTCCTTGCCGCCGGTCAGGGCCAGCAGCCGGGTCCGGGGCGCGCGGGCGGTCGACAGCCGCCGGCGTACGGAGCGCTCCGCGACGGTCTCGGCCCGGTCCAGCAGCGCGGCCGCGGCCGGATTGGCGCGCAGCGCGCGCAGGGCGGCGAGGTCGTCGTTCGCCGGTTCACAGCCCGCGGCCAGGGCGTCCCGGAGGACCCTCAGGTAGCCGGAGAGGCTGCCGGGCAGAGCGGCCCGGTAGCGGGCGAGATCCTCGAGGAGGAAGGCTCTGAGCCGGCCCGCCTCCTGGGCCGCGTCGTCCACCGACTGTGCGAGGCACAGGCAGTCCTGGACCTCCGCGGCCGTCAGAGGGGCCGGGGAGGACTGAAGGGCGTGGGCGAAGAGGCGCCTGAGCACGTGCAGCTCGGACGCGCTGAACGCCATGCCGCCGCGGGATCCGTAGGGCGTGGGCATGCGCCGAAGATACGCGCTAATCGGACAAAACCCCCTGAAGATGTGCCCGAGCGGCGCGCCGCGGCGGTCCCTCAGCCGGTCTCCTTGACCGCGCGGAGGAAGTCGGCCCAGGCTGCCTGGGTCGTGGCGAGCACGAGGTGGGCGGGGTCGACGCGGTCGGCGACCTTGACGAGGGCGCCGGGGGAGGTCGCGACGTAGACGCAGGCGTCGCCCTCACCGCAGAACGAGGACTTCCGCCACGCGGGCTGAGTGGTCATGGTGTCTCCTCCGGGCGCGGTGGCCGGTAATTGTCGTCGAAGGACGGTATCTCCGTCGTCGGCCCGCGCCGGTGCCTTTCCGGGAATTCGGTGTTTCGTGGCGAAGCCGGGCGTCCGGGTGCGACGCCGTTTCCCGGGGCTCCGCCCCAACACCCCGCGCCTCCAACGCCGGCGGGGCTGAACGAGAGGGAGCCCGGGAACAGTGGACGGGCGGGGCGAGGGCGGCTGCGTGCGGCGGCAAGCCCGTCAGAGGCGGGCCACGAAGTCCGCGACCGCCTGCGCCACGTCGGACTCCGTCCAGGACAGGCCCGGCTCGGTGACCTCGACTTCCGTGACCGAGAGGCCCGGCGGCCCGTCGGGCGACCAGCGGCGGAAGAGGACCGTCCCCGTCTCCTCCGCCTGCCGCAGACCCGCTTCCGTCAGCCGGTCCGCGTCGTACGGCAACCACACCTGGAACTGGTGCGTGTGCGGCTCCTCCGGGTGGATCCGGGCCCACGGGAGCGCCGACTCCGCGAACGCCGAACCCAGCGCCCCGGCCACCATCCGCGCCTGGGCCACGTACGACGTCAGCCGGGGCAGTTCCCGCTCCAGCCCGGCCAGGGCGGACAGTGCCTGCGGGAACTGCCGGAAGATCTGGCCCCCGTACCGGTGCCGCCAGACCCTGGTCTCCTCCACGAAGTCCCGCGACCCCGCCAGAGCCGCCCCGCTCAGGCCCCCGAGCGACTTGTAGAAGGACACGTACACCGAGTCCGCGAGCCCCGCGATCTCCGGCAGCGGGCGCCCGAAGTGGACGGTCGACTCCCACAGGCGGGCCCCGTCGAAGTGGACCACCGCCTCCCGCTCGCGGGCCGCGTCGACCAGGGCCTCCAGCTCCTCCCAGGTCGGCAGGAGGAAGCCCGCGTCCCGCAGGGGCAGCTCCAGCATCAGCGTGCCGAAGGGCTCCCTGAGCGCGGTGACCTCCTCGGGCGACGGCTGGCGCGCCTCCGTCGTCGGGTGCGCCACCCGCAGCCCGGAGACGACCGACAGCGCGTCGCCCTCCCACCGCTCCGGATGGCTCATCGGGTGCAGGGCCACCACCGGGTTCCCGGTCCGGGCCGCCCAGCACCGCAGCGCGATCTGCTGCGCCATCGTCCCGCTGGGGAAGAACGCGGCGTCCTGCGTCCCCAGCAGTTGCGCCACCCGTCGCTCCAGCGCGGCGACGACCCCGTCGCCGTACACGTCGGCCGGGCCGTCCATGTCGTACGGGGCGTCGGCGAGCGGGGCCAGCAGCTCCCCCACCGTGGGCTCCAGCAGGCTGCGCGACAGTCTCCGCCCCGCCCCGCGCCAAGCCGCGACCAGCCGCTTCGTACGTTCCGTTTCCTCGCTGTCGTCACTCATAGGGCCCGATCATCGTCCTCGTCGTCGCCGTTCGGCCAATGGCCCCAGGAGCTAGCATGGCGGCGTATCGTCCGGTACCCCCCGCGGACTGGAACGGAAGGCCCTCCCCGCGTGAATCCATCACAGCAGCCACGCCCTGCCCGGCTCGCCGTCGGCGTCGTCGGCGCCGGGCGCGTCGGCCCCGCGCTGGCCTGCGCGCTCCAGCAGGCCGGACACCGGCCCGTCGCCGTCTCCGGCGTCTCCGACGCGTCCGTGCGCCGCGCCGCGCGGATGCTGCCCGACGTGCCGCTCGTACCACCCGCGCAGGTGCTGGAGCTGGCCGACCTGGTCCTGCTCACCGTCCCCGACGACGCGCTGCCCTCCCTCGTGGAGGGCCTTGCCGAGACCGGCGCGATCCGGCCCGGCCAGCTCCTCGTGCACACGTCCGGCCGGTACGGGACCGCCGTGCTCGACCCGGCGCGCCGCGCGGGCGCGCTGCCGCTGGCCCTGCACCCGGCGATGACCTTCACCGGCACGGAGGTCGACGTGCAGCGGCTGGCCGGCTGCTCCTTCGGCGTCACCGCCCCCGAGGAGCTGCGCCTCGCCGCGGAGGCCCTGGTCATCGAGATGGGCGGGGAGCCCGAGTGGATCGCGGAGGAGAACCGCCCGCTCTACCACGCGGCCCTCGCGCTCGGCGCGAACCACCTGGTCACGCTGGTCGCCCAGTCGATGGAGCTGCTGGCCAAGGCCGGTGTCGAGCGCCCCGACCGGATGCTCGGACCGCTGCTCGGCGCGGCCCTCGACAACGCCCTGCGCTCCGGCGACGCCGCCCTGACCGGACCGGTCGCCCGCGGCGACGCCGGCACGGTCGCCGCGCACGTCTCGGAGCTGCGCAAGCACGCCCCGGGCACGGTCGCCGGATACCTGGCGATGGCCCGCACCACCGCCGACCGGGCCCTCGCGCACGGTCTGCTCAAGCCCGAGCTCGCCGAGGACCTGCTCGGCGTGCTCGCCGACACGGACGCCGACGGGGGCACCCAGTGACCGAGCTGCTGCACACCGCCGCCGAGCTGCACAGGCTGCCGCGGACCGGCCGCCGGGCCGTGGTGATGACCATGGGCGCCCTCCACGAGGGCCACGCCACCCTGATCCGCACCGCCCGCGAACAGGCCGGTCCCGACGGCCAGGTCGTCGTCACCGTCTTCGTCAACCCCCTGCAGTTCGGGGCGAACGAGGACCTCGACCGCTACCCCCGCACCCTCGACGCCGACCTCGCGATCGCCGCAGAGGCGGGCGCCGACGTGGTGTTCGCCCCCGCCGTCGACGAGGTCTACCCGGGCGGCGACCCGCAGGTGCGCATCAGCGCCGGGCCGATGGGCGAGCGCCTCGAAGGGGCCACCCGCCCCGGCCACTTCGACGGGATGCTGACCGTCGTCGCCAAGCTGCTCCACCTCACCCGTCCCGGCCTGGCCCTCTTCGGCCAGAAGGACGCGCAGCAACTGGCCCTGATCCGGCGGATGGTGACCGACCTGAACTTCCCCGTGGAGGTGGTCGGCGTACCGACGGTCCGCGAGGAGGACGGACTCGCGCTGTCCTCCCGCAACCGCTACCTCTCCCCCACCGAGCGGAACACCGCGCTCGCCCTGTCCCGCGCACTGTTCGCCGGGCAGGACCGGCTCGCCGCGCAGGCGGCGCTGCGCGCCCGCGCCGAGGCCTCCCCCGCCAGCGACGAGCGGGCCACCGCCCTGGCCCGGCTGGGCGAGATCCGCGCCTCCGCCGACGCGCACGCCGTCTCGGCGGCGCGCGCGGAGCTGCCGGACGCCGTACGGGCCGCGGCGCTGCACGTCCTGGAGGAGGCGGGCCGCCACGAGCCGCCGCTCGTGCTGGACTACCTGGCGCTGGTGGACCCGAAGGACTTCACCGAGGCCGGTCCCGGGTTCAGCGGGCAGGCCGTGCTGGCCGTCGCCGCGAAGGTCGGATCGACCCGGCTGATCGACAACATCCCATTGGAATTCGGAGCACACTCGTGAGCACCCCAGGCAGAGGCCCCGCCGGAAGCGACGGCGGAGACACGGCCGCAGGCACCGGCATACGGCTGCACGCGCCGGCCCCCGGCTGGTCCCTCGACGCCGACGTCGTGGTCGTCGGTTCCGGCGTGGCGGGCCTGACCGCCGCGCTGCGCTGCGCCGCCGGGGGCCGCCGTACCGTCGTGGTCACCAAGGCCCGGCTCGACGACGGCTCCACCCGCTGGGCCCAGGGCGGCATCGCCGCGGCCATCGGCGAGGGCGACACCCCGGAGCAGCACCTCGACGACACCTTGGTCGCGGGCGCGGGCCTGTGCGACGAGGAGGCCGTGCGGCTGCTCGTCACCGAAGGCCCGGACGCGGTGCGGCGGTTGATGGACACCGGCGCGGTCTTCGACACCTCGGCCGAGACCGGCGAGATAGAACTGACCCGCGAGGGCGGCCACCACCGCCGCCGGATCGCGCATGCGGGCGGCGACGCCACCGGTGCCGAGATCTCGCGGGCGCTCGTCGAGGCCGTCCACGCCGCGGGCATCGAGACCGTGGAGAACGCGCTCGTACTGGACCTGCTTCAGGACGCGCAGGGCCGTACGGCCGGTGTCACGCTGCACGTCATGGGCGAGGGCCAGCACGACGGCGTCGGCGCCGTCCACGCGCCCGCCGTGATCCTCGCGACCGGCGGCATGGGCCAGGTCTTCTCCGCCACCACCAACCCGTCGGTGTCCACCGGCGACGGCGTGGCGCTCGCGCTGCGCGCCGGCGCGGAGGTCTCCGACCTCGAATTCGTGCAGTTCCACCCGACGGTCCTCTTCCTCGGCCCGGGGGCCGAGGGGCAGCAGCCGCTGGTGTCGGAGGCGGTCCGGGGCGAGGGCGCGTACCTCGTCGACGGGGACGGCGTCCGCTTCATGGCCGGCCGGCACGAGCTCGCCGAGCTGGCCCCGCGCGACATCGTCGCCAAGGGCATCATGCGCCGCATGCAGGAGCAGGGCGCGCAGCACATGTACCTGGACGCCCGGCACTTCGGCGCGCAGATGTGGGAGCAGCGGTTCCCGACCATCCTCGCCGCCTGCCGTGCCCACGGCATCGACCCCGTGACCGAGCCCATCCCGGTGGCGCCCGCCGCGCACTACGCGTCCGGTGGCGTACGGACCGATCTCCACGGGCGGACCACCGTCCGCGGCCTGTACGCCTGCGGCGAGGTCGCCTGTACCGGTGTGCACGGCGCGAACCGGCTCGCCTCGAACTCCCTGCTGGAGGGCCTGGTCTTCGCCGAGCGGATCGCCGAGGACATCGCCGCGCAGCGCTTCGGCGGCAACGGCCCGGTCGTCCCGGTCCCCGCGACCGGCCCGCTGCAGCCCGCCGAGGCCCGGCACGAGATCCAGCGGATCATGACGGAGGGCGCGGGTGTCCTGCGCTCCGCCGAGTCTCTGGCCACCGCGGCCGAGGCCCTCGAAGCGCTGTACGCCACCGCCCTGAACGGGCTGGAGGCGCACGGCAAGACCGCCGAGCCGGGCGTGGACACCTGGGAGGCCACGAACCTGCTGTGCGTGGCACGGGTCCTGGTCGCCGCCGCGCAGCGGCGCGAGGAGACCCGCGGCTGCCACTGGCGCGAGGACCACCCGGACCGGGACGATGCCGACTGGCGCCGCCATCTCGTCGTCCGGCTCTCCGCGACCGAGAAGCGGGCCCTGGTCGTCATCCCCACCGACTCCGCGGACTTCCCGTCCGTGCACCCCCTGAGCACCCCGAGCCTGGAGCAGTGACCGTGAGCACCCCCGAACTTCCCCTGATCGACCAGAACGACGGCGGCTGCGGCGACGACTGCGCCTGCGGCGACGGCGAGGAGAGCGGCCTCGACCCGGCGCTGGCCCAGCTGCTCGCGGACGCGGGTCTGGACCCCATCGAGGTCGAGGACATCGCCCACATGGCGCTCTCCGAGGACCTGGACGGCGGCGTGGACGTCACCACCGTCGCCACGGTGCCCGAGGAGGCCGAGGCGATCGCCGACTTCGTCGCGCGCGAGGACGGCGTCGTGGCCGGTCTGCGCATCGCCGAGGCCGTGTTCTCCGTGGTCTGCACGGAGGCCTTCGAGGTGGAGCGGCACGCGGAGGACGGCGACACCGTCACGGCCGGGCAGCTGCTGCTGTCCGTGCGCTCGCGCACCCGCGACCTGCTCACGGCCGAGCGCAGCGCGCTGAACATCATGTGCCGGCTGTCCGGCATCGCGACCGCCACCCGCCGCTGGGCGGACGTGCTGGACGGCACGAAGGCCAAGGTCCGCGACACCCGCAAGACCACCCCGGGCCTGCGCGCGCTGGAGAAGTACGCGGTGCGCTGCGGCGGCGGCGTCAACCACCGTATGTCGCTGTCGGACGCCGCCCTGGTCAAGGACAACCACGTGGTCGCGGCGGGCGGCGTCGCGCAGGCCTTCAAGGCCGTGCGCGAGGCCTTCCCGGAGGTTCCGGTCGAGGTCGAGGTCGACACCCTGGAGCAGGTCGGCACGGTCCTGGAGGCGGGCGCCGACCTGATCCTGCTGGACAACTTCACGGTCGAGCAGACCGCCGAGGCCGTGGCCCTGGTCGCCGGGCGCGCGGTGCTGGAGTCCTCGGGCCGGCTGACCCTGGACACCGCCCGTGCGTACGCGGAGACCGGCGTGGACTACCTGGCCGTCGGCGGCCTGACCCACTCCTCGCCGATCCTGGACATCGGCCTCGATCTGCGCGAGGCGGTGTAACCGGTGCTCCTCACCATCGACGTAGGCAACACCCACACGGTCCTGGGCCTGTTCGACGGTGACGAGATCGTCGAGCACTGGCGCATCTCGACCGACCCGCGGCGCACGGCCGACGAGATGGCCGTGCTGATGCAGGGCCTGATGGGCATGCACCCGATGCTCGGCAGCGAGCTGGGCGACGGCATCCACGGCATCGCGATCTGCTCGACGGTGCCGTCGGTCCTGCACGAGCTGCGCGAGGTCACCCGCCGGTACTACGGCGACGTGCCTGCGGTGCTGGTGGAGCCCGGCATCAAGACGGGCGTGCCGATCCTCATGGACAACCCGAAGGAGGTCGGCGCGGACCGCATCATCAACGCGGTCGCGGCGGTCGAGCTCTACGGGGGCCCGGCGATCGTGGTCGACTTCGGTACGGCGACCACCTTCGACGCGGTGTCCGCGAAGGGCGAGTACGTGGGCGGGGTGATCTCCCCGGGCATCGAGATCTCGATGGAGGCGCTCGGCGTACGGGGTGCCCAGCTCCGGAAGATCGAGCTGGCCCGGCCGCGCCACGTGATCGGCAAGTCCACGGTCGAGGCGATGCAGTCGGGTGTGATCTACGGCTTCGCGGGACAGGTCGACGGGGTCGTGGCCCGCATGGCCAAGGAGCTGGCCGGGCCGAACGGCGACCCGGACGACGTCCGGGTCATCGCCACCGGCGGGCTGGCCCCGATGGTGCTGGGCGAGTCCTCGGTGATCGACGATCACGAGCCGTGGCTGACGCTGATCGGCCTGCGACTGGTGTACGAGCGCAACGCGCCCAATTTCGAGTAGACCGGCCGGTCCGGCCGGCCGTGCGTGTCCGGTCGGATGAGTCGGCCCCGCCGGAGGTCCGAGCCCCGGCCGTGGGGTCCGGGACGACTCCTCCCTCGGGGCGGAAGACCCGGACCCCCGCTGTCAGCACGCCCGGGGGCGGGTCAGGACCCGGAGCAGGGCGGCGCGCCAGGGGTGACGGGCCGGGCGGCCCTCCCCGACGGCCCGGCACTGCTCGTACGAGCGGACCTCGCGCAGCACGGCGAGGTCGTCCCGCCCGGGCGGCGGAGGCATCGGGGCACCCTGCTGGGACGCCCGCCAGGTGTCGACGAGGTACTGCTCTATCGCGGTCATGCCTCCAGCCTCACCCCGTCGGCGGCACCGCGCACGACGGTTGACGCCCCTCGTCAATCGACCGCTCCACCAGCGCCTGCGCGCCGCGTGCGATCACTCGTCCGGCGGCCGCGCCGGGCCGCCCGCGCCCACTCGTACGGCGGCGCCGCCCGGACCGGCCCGGCGCCCCCGCGATGCACGGAACGACAGAATGGGCTGATGAGCGTCACCATCGACATCGCCGGACTGCCCACCGAGCGGATCACTTTCGCGCCCTCCCCGCTCGCCGAGCTCTGCATGGCCCTGCACGCGCTCTCCCAGCCCGCTCATCACCCCGGGCTCAGCTCCTGGACCACCGCCACCGCCGCCTCGCTCGATCCGTGCCTCGCGGACCGTCTGCTGGAGGCCGATTTCATGTGGCGGAGCTCCTTCTCCGACATTTTCATGGCCTTCGCCGGGATCCCCGGCGGAACCGGGCTGCCCGCCGCGACGCTGGCCGAGGAGCTCGACGTCCTCGACCGGATGGACGACGAGCGGTTCGTGACGGCCGCCCTGGAGCACTGCTGGCTGGCGCTCTACAACGAGGGCGGCTTCCCCTCGCCGCTGCACGACCCGGCGGCCCGGGCCAAGGCGCTGGAGACGGCCGCCGCCCGCGGCCCCCGCCAGCTCGACTTCTCCATCCGGCTGCTGGACGACACCGCCGCCGTCCGGGTGTGGATGCGGCGCCTCCTGGAGGACTGCAACGAGGCCTTCTTCGCCGAGACGTGGCGGCGCGTCGAGCCCGGGCAGAGCGCCGACGCCCGGCACAAGACCGAGGTGCTGCGCCGCAACGGGCTGCCGGCGGCGCTGAAGGAGGTCTCGGCGGCGCTGAGCGTCGACGAGGGCCACACCACCATCACCGCCGACAAGATGACCCACGGGTCGACGCGCGCGACCGACCACCGAATAGGCGCCGGCCTGGTCCTCGTGCCGACCAACTTCGGCTGGCCGCACCTGCTCGTGCTGCACGCACCGGGCTGGCGGCCGGTGATCCACTATCCGCTCGGCACCTCCGAACCGGCCTCCGCGCCGGGCTCGGTGGAGCTGCTCCAGCGGCGGATGGAGGCACTGGCGCACCCGATGCGGATGAGGCTGTGCCGGAGTCTGGCCCGGGCGCCGTACACGACGAGCGAACTGGCGGCCGTGTACGGGATCACCGCCCCGGAGGTGTCACGGCATCTGGCCGTCCTGAAAAAGGCCGGTCTGATGCATACGCAGAGGCAAGGCCGTTATGCCCAGCATCAGTTGGACTTGACCGCAGTCGCCCGCATCGGGTCGGACTTCATCGAGGGCGTCCTCCGCTAGGCCGAACGGGCAGGCGGATGGCCGGTTTCAACCGGTGCAGATTCACCGATATACGGAATTCATAAACCGGAATCAGCGAAAACTCTGGCCATGGTGGCCACTTGCTGTCTAACGTGCGTCCACCGTTTCCCCACGTGACGCGCACCCCTTCTGCTTGCCCGCTCCACCCCGCTTCACCCCGCTGTGCCTTGCTGTGCCCAGTTCCGCCCCACCCTGCTCGCCTTTGTCGTGGAAGGACCTACATGCCCTCACGTCGTATAGCCGCAGCAACCGCCGCCCTGGCAGCCGCGGCCCTCGTCTCACCGCTGCTGCTCGCCGGACCGGCCGGCGCCACCAGCCCGCAGAGCGACGCCGCCCGCGGCGACGCCCTGGCCAGGAAACTGGTCAAGGACGCGACCGGCAAGGGCGCCTACAACCACCTCAAGGTCCTGCAGTCGATCGCCGACTACAACAACGGCAACCGCGCTGCCGGCAGCAAGGGCCACGAGCAGTCGGCCAAGTACATCGAGGCCGTCATGCGGGCGGCCGGCTACCAGGTCACCAAGAACGAGTTCGACTTCGTGTACGTCGAAACCATCGCCGAGAAGCTCACGGTGAACGGTGCGAACGGGCGCGACGTCCCGATCCACCTGATGACGTACACGACGAGCACCCCCGAGGGCGGTGTGACGGCCCCGGTCGCCGTCGCCCCGGTCGACGCGGACGGCACCAACGGCTGCGAGCCCGGCGACTTCGCCGCGGGCGCCTTCACCGGCAAGATCGCCTTGGTCAAGCGCGGCGGCTGCGCCTTCGCGATCAAGCAGGCCAACGCGGCCGCGGCCGGCGCCGTCGGCGCGATCATCTACAACAACACCGCGGGTGCCCTGAACGGCACCATAGGCGACCCGACCGCGGGCAAGGTCCCGACCGGCGGCGTCACCCAGCAGGAGGGCGAGAAGCTCGCCGCCGAGGCGGCGGCCGGCCCGGTCGAGGTCACCCTCGACATCCGCGAGCTGCGCGAGAACCGCAAGACGTACAACGTCATCGCGGAGACCCGCGGCGGCGACGAGGACAACACCGTGTTCCTCGGCGCACACCTCGACTCGGTCGCGGCGGGCCCGGGCATCAACGACAACGGCTCCGGCTCGGCCGGCATCCTCCAGGTCGCGCAGCGCCTGGCGAGCAGCCAGTCGAAGATCAAGAACAAGGTCAAGTTCGCCTGGTGGTCGGCGGAGGAGTTCGGCCTGCTCGGCTCCGAGGCGTACGTCGCCGGCCTGACGGACGAGCAGAAGAAGCAGATCAAGCTCTACCTGAACTTCGACATGATCGCCTCGCCGAACGCCGCTTACTTCGTCTACGACGGCGACGACTCGGACGCGACCGGCGCGGGCCCCGGCCCGGAGGGCTCCGCCCAGCTGGAGCGCGGTATCACCGACTTCCTCGACTCGAAGAAGATCCCGCACGAGGGCACGGACTTCTCCGGCCGCTCGGACTACGGCCCGTTCATCGCGGTGGGCATCCCGTCCGGCGGTACCTTCACGGGCGCCGAAGGCATCAAGACGCCGGAGCAGGCCGCGAAGTTCGGTGGCCAGGCGGGTGTCGCCTACGACGTGAACTACCACGGCAAGGGTGACGACATCACCAACATCGACCAGAAGGCGCTCGACATCAACGTCGACGTCATCGCGGACGCGGTCGGCCACTACGCCTTCGACCTGGCCCCGCTGTCGAAGCCGGTCACCTCGAAGCCGACCACCCCGGGCACGGGCAGCGGCGGCGGCCTGCACGAGGGCCACGGGCACGAGGTGACGGAGTAACGAACCCCGGTCCGAAGGGCGAGGCCGCACCCCGGCCTCGCCCTTCGGCGCACCCCGCCCAGCCGCTTCACCCCCCAGCCCGCCCGCCCCTCAAGCCCCGCCGGCCTTGGAGCCCGGAACCCGGCGCAGCCGGGGTTCGCGCGCCAGGCGCACCAGGGGCACCAGGGGCGTCAGCCGGCGGCCCCGGGCCACGCCGCCCGCATCCCCACCGGCTGGCAGAGCCACAGGAAGTCCCCCAGCCCGCCCCGAGCAGTGAGCTCGGCCGCCTCGCCGGCCGCGGCCAGCCCCCGTACGTACGCCGCCGGATCGGCGGACGCGAGCGCCAGCGGCGGCCGCCCGCCCGAGACACCGAGCGCGGCCAGCGCCTCGCGCTGGGTCAGCAGCGCCGACCCCGGCCCCGCGCAGGAGTCCATCGCCACGTGGGCGGTGACATCGCAGCTGCCGTCCGGCACCGGCGCGACCTCCCGGCCCGCTCGAAAGCCCGTCAGCGTGCCGTACAGAGGCCTCGTGCCGCGGGTGTGTCCGTAGTCCACCGCCACCGCAAGGCCCCGCTCCAGGGTGCGGACGGCCGCCGCCCAGGCCTCGTCGCGCTCCCGGCCGATCTCCGCACGGCCGCCGCCGGGCCACCACCGCTCCAGCCAGGCCCGGTCCGCTCCGTCCACCGGCCCGCCCGGGCTCTCCGTACCGTCCGGCGCGACCATGACGTAGCGCCCGTCCTCGGCGATCTCCAGCGGCACGTTGTCCAGCCACTCGTTGGCGAACAGCAGCCCCGTCGTCCGTGCGGGTGGCGCCGGGACCCAGCGGATCCGCGGGTCGAGGCCCGGGGGCCGCTCCGCCCGCTCCACGGCGTACGGGCGCACCCGCGCGGCCGTCTTGGGCTCCAGCGCCGCGAGCACCCCGGCCAGCAGCTCCCCCCGCCCGGCGCCCACGTCGACCAGGTCCAGCCCGTGCGGGTGCCCGAGCTCCGCGTCCACCCACCGCAGCAGCCGGGCCACGGCAGCCGCGTACAGCGCCGAGGCGTGCACGGAGGTGCGGAAGTGTCCGGCCGGTCCCGGCCCGCCGGGGCGCACGTAGAAGCCGCCGGTCCCGTAGAGCGCGGCCTCCATCGCCGCACGCCACCGCACCGGATCCACGCCTTCGTCCTGAGAGCTCACCGCACAAAGGCTATGCTCACCGTCCACCTTCGGGAGTACGCCCCCGGCGCCAGGTTCGAACCTCTGGTTGACTCCAGCACCTATCGCCGTTCCCTACTCTGGGTTACGTGCAGCGCCTCTACGACTTCCTCCGCAGACACCCGACGGGCGTCGACAGCTTCTGGGCTGTCCTCTTCTTCGGGGTCTCGATGCTGAACGTCGTGGGCGAGCCCGACATCGGCAGGTCCCTGAAGTTCGCCGCCGTCCCCGTGGTGCTCGCGCTGAGCACGGCCGTGGCCCTGCGCCGCAGGTGGACGCAGGCGATGTTCTGGCTGACCCTCGGGGCGGGCGTCCTCCAGCTGGGTGCGGGGATCATCGCGGGGGTCTACGACCTCGCCATGTTCGTGATCCTCTTCACGGTCGCCGCGAGCGACGTCCCGCGCTGGGTCTCCCGCACCGCGCTGGGCTGGGGGCTGGCCGCCGCGCCGCTCTACTTCCTGCGCTTCGGCGTGGACAAGGGCAACAACACCGTCGACAACATCCTCTTCGCCGTCTTCATGATCATCCCCTTCGTCCTCGCCTGGGTTCTGGGCGACTCCCTGCGCACCCGGCGGGCCTATTACGCCCAGCTGGTCGAGCGCAACCAGCGGCTGGAGAAGGAACGCGAGGCCCAGGCCAAGGTAGCCGTGGCCGCCGAGCGCGCCCGGATCGCCCGCGAACTGCACGACGTCGTCGCGCACAACGTCTCGGTGATGGTGGTCCAGGCGGACGGGGCCGCCTACGTCATGGACGTGGCCCCCGAGCAGGCCAAGGAAGCCCTCCAGACCATCTCCGGAACCGGCCGCCAGGCCCTCGCGGAGATGCGCCGGCTGCTGGGCGTCCTGCGCACCGGCGAGCCGCAGGAGTCCGAGGACTACGTGCCGCAGCCCGACGTCGAACAGATCGAGGTCCTCGTCGAGCAGGTGCGGGCTGCGGGACTCGCGGTGGACTTCGAGGTCGAGGGCGCGCCGCGGCGGCTGCCCAGCGGGGTCGAGCTGACGGCGTACCGGATCGTGCAGGAGGCGCTCACCAACACCCGCAAGCACGGCGGCCCGGAGGCGAGGGCCAGCGTCCGGCTGGTCTACTTCGACGACGGCCTCGGCCTGCTGGTCGAGGACGACGGCCGGGGCGCCGCCCACGAGCTGTACCAGGACGGCGGCGCGGACGGCGCCGGGCACGGGCTGATCGGCATGCGCGAGCGGATCGGTATGGTCGGCGGAACCCTGGACGCCGGGCCGCGGCCCGGTGGCGGCTTCCGGATCAGCGCACTGCTTCCCCTGAAGAAGAAATGACGAGGACGAGGTAACTGATGTCCATCCGAGTGATGCTGGTCGACGACCAGGTGCTGCTGCGCACCGGCTTCCGGATGGTGCTCGCCGCCCAGCCGGACATGGAGGTCGTCGCCGAGGCGGGCGACGGCCTGGAGGCCCTGGAGGTGCTGCGGGCCACGAAGGTGGACGTGGTGCTGATGGACGTCCGCATGCCGAGGCTCGACGGGGTCGAGGCGACGCGGCGGATCTGCGAGCCGGCGGAGCACCCGAAGGTGATCATCCTGACCACCTTCGACCTGGACGAGTACGCCTTCTCGGGCCTGAAGGCGGGCGCCAGTGGCTTCATGCTGAAGGACGTCCCGCCGGCCGAACTGCTCGGGGCGATCCGCTCGGTGCACAGCGGCGACGCGGTGGTCGCCCCCTCCACGACGCGGCGGCTGCTGGACCGGTTCGCGCCGATGCTGCCGACGACCACGCAGGAGCCGCAGAACAAGGAGATCGAGCGGCTGACGGAGCGCGAGCGCGAGGTCATGCTGCTGGTGGCGCAGGGCCTGTCGAACGGCGAGATCGCGGCCCGGCTGGTCCTCTCGGAGGCGACGGTGAAGACCCACGTGGGCCGGATCCTGACGAAGCTGGGCCTGCGCGACCGGGTCCAGGTGGTGGTCCTGGCGTATGAGACGGGTCTGGTCCGCGCGGGCGGCGGCGGAGCCTCGCAGGCCTGACGCCTCGCCCCGTGCGGCGGTGTTCCCCCGGGCGGCGGTGTTCCCCCGGGCCGCCCTGCCCCCGGGGGAACGCCGTCCGCGGGGGCGGGCGGGCGACCGGAACGATCGCTGACGGCGGGGTTGCCCGCGACGACGATCCGGCGTGAGCGCAGGACGCCCGCTACGCACCGCCGTGGGTCATCCAGCGGTCCGGGCGGGCCGTCGCGCGCGAGGTGTGGGAGCGCGCCGCCTGCGCGTGGAGCAGGGCCGCGGCCTCGGACGCCGCCCGGAGCCGGGCCGTCACCGTCCCGTTCGCGCCCGTGTCCACATGGACGTCGGCCACGCCGCGGGCGCGGGCCCACGGCCCCTGGCCGAGCCGGACGCTCTGCACCTTGGCGTGCGGGACGATCTCCGTACGGCGGCACAGGCGGCCGTGCCGGGCGGCGAACACGTCCGGGGAGACGGCCAGCGCGTAGCCCTTCCACCACACCGGGACCACCCAGCGCGACCCCCTGTCCGGGGAGCCGGAGAAGGACAGGGCCGCCAGGTCCACCCCGGGCAGGACCCGGGTGATCACGGCGTACGCGGCGGCCCGCGAGGCCACCGGGACCAGGACCTCGTTCTTCGACCCGGCCACGGCCAGCTCCACGCGGACCAGGTCGCGCCTGCGCCACAGCAGGGGCTCCACGATCCGTACGGTCTGCACGCGCCCCGGCGGCACGGTCTCGTGCGACCGGTCCAGCATGCCGTGGTCCAGGCGCAGCCCGTCCGGGGACTCGGCGACCCGCCAGTCGTACTCCGTGAGGAAGCGGCCCGCGCTGCCCGCCCAGACCGCGCCGAGGATCGGGAGCAGGGTGACGACGGCCGCCCACGGGCTGGAGCTGATCCACCACACGACCACCGGCGCGACCAGCCCGCCCGCGAGCGCCGCCCAGACGCCGAGGCTGAGCAGCAGCGACACGGCGAGCTCGCGCGGGCCCACGCGCAGCAGCTCGCGTTCCGGGGCCTCACCGAGGTGCACCGCCTCCTCGGGGGCGAAGCCCGCGGCGCGGGCGAGGAGCTCGGCGCGCAGCGCGACGGCCTCCTTCTCGCCGAGGAAGGACAGCTGGTCCTTGTCCTCGGTGCCGATGACGTCCAGCCGCAGGCTGGCGACGCCGGTCAGCCGGGCCAGCAGCGGCCGGGTGACGTCCACGGCCTGGAGCCGGTCGAGGCGGATGTGCGCGGTGCGCCGGAAGAGCAGCCCGGTGCGGATGCGCAGTTCGGTGTCGGTCACGGCGTAGTGGGTGAACCACCAGCTCAGGAACCCGTACAGGCCGAAGACGAGGATCAGGGCCGCCAGCGCCAGCACCCGCAGCAGGGTGGGCATGTCCGACACCCACTCCCCGGCCCGGCCGCCCTGCTGGGCGACCACGCCGGCGGTCGCGGCGATGGGCACCCAGGCGCGGCGCAGCGGGGTGAAGGGGTGCAGTCGCCGCCCGCTGCCTGCGGCGGGCCCGGCGGTGGGGGCGGCGCCGCCCGCGGCTCCGGCGTCCGGCACGTCGGAGCCTCCCGGGGCGCTGCCCGCGCCCGGGGCCGCACCCACTGGGTCCGGGCCCTCAGGGTCCGGGCCCTCAGGGTCCGGGCCTGCAGGAGCCGAGCCCGCAGGAGCCGAGCCCGCAGGAGCCGAGCCCGCAGGAGCCGCACCCGCAGGAGCCGCACCCGCAGGAACGGGGCCCCCCGGAGCCGGGCCTGAAGAGACCGGGCCGCCTGGGTCCGGACCCGTAGGAGCCGCACTCGTAGCACCGGGGAGCAGCGGGTCGTCGCCCGCCGGGGCGGGGCTCACAGGCCCGCCGACCTTGCCTCGCCGAGCGCGGTGAGCCGGTCGCGCAGCCGCTCCGCCTCGGCCGGCACCAGGCCGGGGATCTTGGCGTCGGTGGCGGCCGCCGCCGTGTGCAGCTGGAGCGAGGCCAGCCCGAAGCGCCGTTCCAGCGGCCCCGAGGTGACCTCGACCAGCTGCATCCGCCCGTACGGGACGACGGTCTGCTCCCGCCACAGCACGCCCCGGCTGATCAGCAGGTCGTCGGCGCGTTCGGCGTACCGCCAGGACCGCCAGTTCCGGCCGAGGAGCATCCAGCCCCAGGCCAGCACCACCCACCACAGCGCTCCGAGGGCCGCCCACACCGGGCCGGCCGTCAGCCCCAGTACGACGGCGGTCACGCCACCGAACAGGGTCGTCCAGATCACCAGCAGCAGCCGCCGCAGAGTGAGCAGCCCGCCCGGCAGCCCCACCCATGCGGGTTCGCCCGTCTCACCCGTTGTCCCCGTCTCCATGCCCTCAGCGTAGGGCTGAGACAATGCCCGCATGACGGAGACCACGGTCGGCATCGGCGGAGCGGCGGAGAGCACCGACATGGTGCTCAACATCGGCCCCCAGCACCCTTCCACGCACGGCGTGCTGCGCCTGCGCCTCGTCCTGGACGGTGAGCGGATCGTCAGCGCCGAACCGGTGGTCGGCTACATGCACCGCGGCGCCGAGAAACTCTTCGAGGCCCGCGACTACCGGCAGATCGTCATGCTCGCGAACCGCCACGACTGGCTGTCCGCGTTCTCGAACGAGCTGGGCGTGGTCATGGCCGTCGAGCGGATGCTCGGCATGGAGGTCCCCGAGCGGGCCGTGTGGATGCGGACGCTGCTGGCCGAGCTGAACCGGGTGCTGAACCACCTGATGTTCCTCGGGTCCTACCCGCTCGAACTGGGCGGGATCACCCCGATCTTCCACGCCTTCCGCGAGCGCGAGGAGCTCCAGGCCGTCATGGAGGAGATCTCCGGCGGCCGCATGCACTACATGTTCAACCGTGTCGGCGGCCTCAAGGAGGACCTTCCGGCCGGCTGGCTCGGCCGGGCCCGCGCCGCGATCGCCGACGTCCGCACCCGGATGGACGTCTACGACAAGCTGGTCCACGGGAACGAGATCTTCCGCGGCCGCACGCGCGGTGTCGGGGTCCTGACCCCCGAGGCGGTCCACGCGTACGGGGTCTCGGGACCGATCGCCCGCGCCTCCGGCGTCGACTTCGACCTGCGCCGCGACGAGCCGTACCTGGCCTACGGCGAGCTGCAGGACGTACTGAAGGTGGTCACCCGCACCGAGGGCGACTGCCTGGCCCGCTTCGAGTGCCTGCTGGACCAGACGCACAACGCGCTCGACCTCGCCGTGGCCTGCCTGGACCGGATGGCCGAGCTCCCGCCGGGCCCGGTCAACCAGCGGCTGCCCAAGGTCCTCAAGGCGCCCGAGGGGCACACGTACGCCTGGACCGAGAACCCCCTCGGCATCAACGGCTACTACCTCGTCTCGAAGGGCGAGAAGACCCCGTACCGGCTGAAGCTGCGCAGCGCGTCCTACAACAACATCCAGGCGCTGGCCGTGCTGTTGCCGGGGCAGCTGGTCGCGGACATGGTGGCGATCCTCGGCTCGCTGTTCTTCGTGGTCGGCGACATCGACAAATAATCCGTGCCGGGGGAGGCGTGTCCGGATCTAGGGTGACGGCATGATCTCTGGGATATACGCCGACTACCTGCGCCGGATCGGTATCACCGACCACGGATCCCCCTCCGCCGAAGGGCTGTTCGCGCTCCATCGCGCCCATGTGGAGCGGGTCCCCTTCGAAAACACCGACATCCAGCTGGGCCGGCCGCCGGGCATCGATCCCGAGCTGTCCGTGCGCCGCCTCGCCGCCGGGCGCGGCGGCTACTGCTTCCACCTCAACGGCGCCTTCGCGGCGCTGCTGGAACGCCTCGGGTACGACGTGACGCGTCACATCGGGGGCGTGTACGAGGACCGGGACGCCCAGGACGTGAGCGGCGACCACCTCACCCTGACCGTACGGGTCGACGGCCGGTCCTACTTCGTCGACGTCGGCCTCGGCGACGGACCCCACGAGCCGCTGCCCCTGCTGGAGGGCGGGTACGAACAGGGCTTCCGGTACAGCCTGAGGCCGTTGGGGAGCACGGACGGGCCCGCCGCGGGCTGGACCCTGCACCAGGAGAACGCGCCCTTCCCGGTGATGAACTTCTACTCGGCCCCCGCGACGATGGCCGACTTCGCGGACGAGCACGTGCGGCTGTCCACCGCCCCGGACTCCCCCTTCCGGCAGTCCTTCGTGATGCTGCGGCGCGACCCCGGGGGCGTCCACCGGCTGCACGGCAGGGTGCTGGCCCACACCGCCCCGGACGGCGGCCGCGACAAGCGCGTCCTGGCCTCGGCGGAGGAGTTCTTCGCGACCATGGCCACGGTCTTCGGGCGGGAGCTCGACGACCTGACGCCGGCGGACCGCGCGGGGCTGTGGTCCCGGGTGGACCAGGCGCACGAAGCGTGGCTGGCCTCCCAGCGGGACTGATGTCGGTGCGGCAGGGCAGACTGGGCGACATGTCCCACTCCCCCCGCCGGGCCTGCCCCGCCTGCGGCCGCGACTGCGCCGTCACCGCGGGCCGGATCGCCCGCCACGATCCTCCCGCCGGGCGGGGCCGCGGAGACCTGGTGTCCTGTCCGGGATCCCGGGCCCGGGTGGTGCTCGGCGCCTGCGCACCCACCCTGGACGGCTATGTGCTGCCCGAACTCCCCGGGCAGCTCCCGCTGTTCTGAAGACCTCCGCCCGCCCGCGAGCACGGGAGGGAGCCGCACGGACGCCGCCGGCCCGCGGGCACGGGAGCCGCACGGACACCGCCGGCCCCTCGCGCCCTGCGATCGCGCCCTACGAGATGGCGGTGCGGAGCCGGACCACCTCGATCGGCTCGGTCTCGTCATGGGCGGTCAGGTCGATGACCTGGCCCACCGCACGGTCCTCGGTGGTCTCCGGCTCGGCCGCGCCCTCAGCGGGCGCCGGCTCGGCGACGGCCTGCCCGGCCTCCGCCTCGTGGACCGCGAGGGCCTCCGCGCCGACCACGTCGGCCAGGTCCTCGTTCTGTACCGCCTCGATGGCCGCGCGGGCCTGCGCCGCGTTCTTGGTGCCGAAGAAGTCGAAGCCGCCCTCGACGCGGGAGGCCGTACGCCGCTGGGCCGCGTACGGGGCCACCACCGCGGCCGGACGACGCGCGGGAACCGCGGCCGCGGGGGCCGCGGCCGGAGCGGAGCCGGCCGGAGCGGGAGCCGAACCCGGCGCCGACGGCGCCGCCGCGGGCAGCGCCCGCTGCTGCGTCTGCCGTCTGCGGGCCAGCGCCCCCAGAGCCGCGTGGGCCCGGGCGTAGCCGAGCGAGGTGGGCGCACCCGCCGAGTTGCGTTCCTCGGAGACGGCCGGAAGTTCCTTCGGCGCGGGCGCGGGCGACGTGGCCGCGGAGGCCTCTATGGCCAGCAGCCGACGGCCCTCCAGTGCGCTGGCGCGCTCGGTCTCGGCGGTCGCGTACCGCCGCAGCAGCGCCGCGTGCTCGCCCCGCAGTCCCGCCAGCTCGACCCGCTTGGCGCGCAGTTTGGTGTCGAGCCTGGCCCGCAGCATCCGGGCCTCTTCGAGATCGGATTCGAGCTCGGCTATCCGCTCGTCCGTCCGCCACTCGTCCTTGACGCGCTCCCGCGCGAGTTCCGCGACGCGGCGGCCGGCCGAGCGGTCCCAGGCCCGCATCACGACGGCGCCGGTCATCCCGGCGGCCGCGGTGAGGGCCACGAGCAGTCTCAGCGCGATGCCGTCGTCGGGGGCCGCCAGCAACCAGGCCGCGCCGGCACTGGTGGCGGAGACACCGGCGACGGCCGTCGGCGTGAGCAGCCGGTGCAGAGGTTCGGGATTGCGGTGGCGTCCACGGGGCATGGCCCGAAATTTACAGGGCGCGGCGTCGAGTGGGATACCCGCCCGGCAATCTGTTCCCGGGCGGTTACCCCACATTCCCGTATCACCCCGTAACGACTACTTCCCGAGAAGGCCCTTGGACTCCAAGTAGGCCTTCGCCGCGTCCGCCGGCTTGGCGCGCTCCGCGTCCACCTTCCGGTTCAGGTCGACCAGATCGGCCGTCGAGAGCACCTTGGTCAGCTTGTCGAGCGCGGCCGCGATCTCCGGGCTGCCCGCGTCCTTGGCATTGACCACCGGCAGCACGTTGTCGGCGTTCTGGAGCTTCTTGTCGTCCGCGAGCAGGACCAGGCCGTAGCTGTCGAGCGTGGCGTCCGTGGTCGTGGTCAGCACCAGCTGGTCGGCGCCGTCCTTGACCGCCTGCTTGGCCTGGGGGGTCCCGACGCCCTTCGGGTCAATACCGGAAACCTGAATTCCGTATGTCTTCGTCAGTCCCGGTCCGCAGAAGGGACGGACGGCGCATTCGTCCCCTGCCGCGATCTTCACCTTCAGTCCGGACTTCCCAAGATCGGAAAGGGATGTGAGGTTGTTCTTCCGCGCGAATTCCGCGGTCACCGCGAATGCGTTCTGGTCGACCGCCGCGCCCGCGGGCAGCACCTTCAGGCCGAGCGGGGCCGCAAGCTTCTCCAGGCCCGCGACCGTCGCCGCGACGTCGCTCGACGCGACCGGCTTCTCCTCCGGGGCCTTCGGCCCGTTCACCTTGGCGTTGAGGAACTCCGCGAGCGTGGCCGCGTACTCCGGGACGACGTCGATCTCCCCCTTCTCCAGCGAAGGCTCGTACAGCTCACGATTGTTGACCGTCTTGACCGAGGTGCTGTACCCCGCGTCCCTGAGCACCTGCGCGTACAGCTCCGCCAGGACGGCCGACTCGGTGAACCCGGCCGCGCCGATCACCAGGCTGCCCCTGCCCTGCGCGGCCGGTGCGGGCGAGCCGCCGTCTTTGCTCTTCTCCAGGCTGTCGCCGCCGCACGCGGCCAGCGAGACCGTCAGGGCGACGGCGCCCAGCGACGCGCCGAGGACGCGCGTGGTCTTGGTCATGGGGTACTCCGTTCGAGGCGATGGACAGGAATCAGCGGGACGCCGCCGTCCGCGGCAGCAGCCGGTCCGCCGCCACCAGCAGGCCCTCCACCAGCAGCGCCAGCGCGGCCACCAGCAGGGCGCCCGCGACGACCTGTGGGGTGTTGTACGTGTTGAAGCCGGCCGTGATGATCCGGCCGAGGCCGCCCTGGCCGACCATCGCCGCGATCGTCGCCGTGGCGATGACCTGAACGGCGCCCGAGCGCAGCCCGGTCATCACCAGCGCCCGCGCCAGCGGAAGTTCGACGTGCAGGAAGAGCTGGCCGCCGGACATGCCCATGCCCCGGGCGGCCTCCACCACCGAGCGGTCCACCTCGCGCATACCGACGTACGCGTTCGTCAGCAGCGGCGGCACGGCGAACAGCACGAGCGCGGCGACGGTCGGCAGATAGCCCGCGTTGCGCAGCGGGGAGACCATGAACAGCGCCAGCACCGCGAAGACCGGAACGGCCCGGCCGATGTTGGAGAGGTTGATCGCGAGGGCGCCGCCCTTGCCCAGGTGGCCGAGGAACAGGCCGACCGGCAGCGCGATCGCACAGGCGATCGCCAGCGCGATCCCACTGACGTACACGTGCTCGGCGAGCCGGTGCCAGACACCGCTCTCCCCCGACCAGTTGGCGCCGTTCGCCAGCCAGTCCCAGGCCTGTCCCATGACGCCCACGGCCTCAGGCCCCCTTCCCGGGAGCCGCCGGCCGGGCGCCGGCCCGGGTCCACGGTGTGAGCAGCCGCTGTACGCCGAGCAGCAGCAGGTCGGCCACGAGCGCGAGCAGGACGCACAGCACCGAGGCGGTGAGCACCTGCGCCTTGAAGGAGGTGTTCACGGCCGGGGCGATGAGATTGCCGAGGCCGCCCTTGCCGACGATGGAGCCGACCGTGGTCAGCGCGACCGTCGAGACGGTCGCGATCCGCACCCCGGCGAGCAGCGCGGGCAGCGCCAGCGGCAGTTCGACCTGCCACAGCAGCCGCCCCGGGCCGTAGCCCATGCCGCGCGCGGCCTCCCGCACCTCCTCGGGGACGGCCTCCAGGCCGGCCAGCACATTGCGGACCAGGATGGTCAGCGAGTACAGCACCAGCCCGGTCACCACCAGCGCCGCCGAGAGCCCGAAGACCGGCAGCAGCAGGGAGAACATGGCCAGCGAAGGGACCGTGTAGAGCAGGGTGGTGAAGGCCAGCACGGGCGCCGCCCAGCCGCGGCCGCGGCGCGCCAGCAGGGCGAGCGGCACGGACACGGCCACGCCGATCAGGACCGACACGCCCGTGATCCAGACGTGTTCGAGGGTGGCGTCGGTGAGTTCCCGGGAACGGGAGGACACGTAGTCCCAGCAGATCCATTCGTTCGCCACCAGGCAGCTCTGCCCGACCATGCACCTCACCCCCCGTCGTCGAACACACGTCTTCACGATCGCATGGCCTCGGGCGACCCTAACTCGCCGCACCCTCGATGGCCGGAATCCTTCGCAGCGGGGCAACACGCCCTTCACAAAACGGCGATGCCCGTGCGGAAGGATGGGGACCGTGATCCGATTCGAGCATGTGACCAAGCGCTACCCCGACGGAACGACGGCCGTCGAGGACCTGTCCTTCGAGGTGGCGGAGGGGGAACTGGTCACGCTCGTGGGACCGTCCGGCTGCGGCAAAACGACCACGATGAAGATGGTCAACCGGCTGATCGACCCCACCTCCGGCCGAATCCTCCTGAACGGCGAGGACATCGCGGCCGCCGACCCGGTCGAGCTGCGCCGCCGGATCGGCTACGTCATCCAGCAAGTCGGGCTGTTCCCGCACAAGACGGTGCTGGAGAACACGGCGACCGTGCCGCAGCTGATCGGCACCCCGAAGGCCGAGGCCCGCGCGCGGGCGGCCGAACTGCTCGAACTGGTGGGACTGGATCCGGCCGTGTACGGGGGCCGGTACCCGGAGCAGCTGTCGGGCGGGCAGCGCCAGCGTGTCGGCGTGGCCCGCGCGCTCGCCGCCGATCCGCCGGTGCTGCTGATGGACGAGCCGTTCGGAGCGGTGGACCCGGTGGTGCGCGAGCGGCTGCAGAACGAGTTCCTGACGCTGCAGAAGACCGTGCGCAAGACGATCCTCCTGGTCACTCACGACCTGGAGGAGGCCATCCGGCTCGGCGACCGCATCGCGGTCTACGGATCGGGCACCATCGAGCAGTTCGCCCGCCCGGCAGCGGTGCTCGCGGCGCCGGCGACCCCGTACGTGGCCTCCTTCGTCGGCGCCGACCGGGGGCTCAAGCGGCTCGCGGTCACCACGGTCGACGCGGCCGACCTGGCGGCGGCGGAGGGCAAGGCCCCGCATGCGGCGGTGGAGCTGGGGGCGACGCTGCGCGAGGCGCTCGCCGCCCTGCTGCAGGAGGACTCGGGCCGGATCGGGGTCACGGATCCTGGCTCCGGCGCGCTGGTCGGCGTACTGACCCCCGAGGGCGTCCACCGGGCTCTGCGCCGGGCCCATCTACAGGAGGCGTAGCGGGTCGGGGTCCGGGTCCGGGTCCGGAAAGAGCTGTGACCGGCCTCGAAGGGCCGGTCACGTGGTGTGCTCGCGCCTGCCGGGCGCGAGCGGTCGGGGCTGTCGGGCCATCAGGCCTGCAGCCCAGCCGACCATCAGGCCCTCAGGCCGTCAGTCCGTCAGTCCGTCAGTCCGTCAGTCCGTCAGGCCTCGATGCGGCCGCTCATCCACACCAGCATCGGCGGGATCTCGCGTCGCCACGTGTTGAAGTTGTGGCCACCGCTGTCGAGGATGATGGAGGAGACCCGGTCCGGGCCCTGCACCTTCTTGATGAACTTCTTGGTGTCACCGAAGTTCGGTTCGCCCTTCTCGCTGCTGGTCACGAGGAAGGACGTACCGGTCGGCTTCTTGTTCTCGATGCTGTGCAGCACGTCCGCACGCTTCTTCAGCTTCTCGTCCCCGTGGAACAGGTCACCGGTCGTCGGGTCGTTCGGCGCGTCGTAGTACGCCGACAGGCCCGCGGCGGCACCGAAGGTCTGCGGGTAGTGCGCTGCGATCTTCAGCGCGCAGTAGCCGCCGGTGGAGTTGCCGATGAAGCCCATGTTCTCGGGCTTCTTGCCGACCCGGAACGTGTCCGTGATGGCCTGCGGGAGGTCCTCGGCGAAGAAGGTCTCGGTCTGCGGGCCGCCGGGTATGTCGACGCACTCGGTGTCACGCGGCGGGGCGATGGTCGGGCGCATCATGACCAGGATCATCGGCTTCATCTTGCCCGCCTTGGACAGACTGAAGGCCTTCATGGGGTAGTCGAGCCCTTTGATCAGGTTCTCGGCGGTGCCCGGGTAGCCGGTCAGGACGATGGACGCGGGGAAGTTCTGGTCCTTGTGCTGCGGCTGGAAGTACTCCGGCGGGAGCCACACGTAGCCGGGGCTCGTGATCTTCGACTTCTGCCCGGTTATGGCAACCTTCAGGATCTGACCGCCGACCTGGGGCTTGGCGCCACCGGGCACGTCCAGCTTCTGCTTGTCGACGACCTTGATGTCCTTGCTGCTCATCGAGTGGTCGACGACCTTGCCCATGGACGTCTCCTGGCCGAACAGGTCGGCCCAGGAACCATAGAAGAGGAACGACTTGTTGGCCGCGAGACCCACCGCCGAGAACAGCGCCAGCTGGGTCGCCAGCAGGAGCGCGACCCGGCCGGCGAACGCGCGCCAGGTGCGGCCCGAGAGCTTCGGCCAGAACCAGACCGTGGCCGCGAACAGCAGCACACCGGCCAGGACGGCCAACGCCAGAACCGTAGAACTCGTGAGACCCATGAGCAGTCAGTCGACTTTCTGGTGGCAGGACATTTTTTTTCCGACGAAAGAGTGAACCCGCTCCTCGTCGATGTCGTCCTAAGGGACGCACCACACACCGGAGGCTGTCGCGGCCTTCGGCCACATGATCTCTCGCGGAGCAACGGGAAGCGATGTCTAGCAGGATAGATGGCGATAAGTCGGGACAGGTTCCGAGCCGGGTCCGCCGAATCCTCCGAGGCCCACAGCCGGAGTCGGTGCCCGGCCTGGTAGGTACGGCCGTCATGATCGTCGGCCTTCTGGACATCGCGGCAGGAGTCTTCCCGCGCTTCCGGCACAGCCGGATCCACGCGGTGACGGAGGTCCTGCCCGGTTCCCTGGGCCCGTTCGCGGCGGCCCTCTCCATCAGCGCGGGCGTACTGCTGCTGCTGCTCGCCCACGGCCTCAAGCGGCACAAGCGGCGCGCCTGGCGGGCCGCCGTCGTCCTGCTGCCCGCGGGCGCGGCGGCGCAGTTCACGTACCGTCACTCGGTCATCGGCGTGGTCATCGCCGCAGTGCTCCTCGCGCTGCTGCTGCGCCACCAGGGCGAGTTCAAGGCGCTGCCCGACCCACGCAGCCGCTGGAAGGCGCTGGCGAACTTCGTTCTGATGAGCG
Organism: Streptomyces sp. NPDC054849; assembly: GCF_053610945.1. Taxonomy (NCBI): domain Bacteria; kingdom Bacillati; phylum Actinomycetota; class Actinomycetes; order Kitasatosporales; family Streptomycetaceae; genus Streptomyces; species Streptomyces sp. NPDC054849. Next base: position 5,588 of record NZ_JBSGZI010000083.1, on the reverse strand, counting down.
CCGGTTCCATCGGGCTCGGACTCGTCATCGTCAACGTCCACCCGGGCAAGGTCGTGGGCAACCCCGGCCTGTACGAGCAGATCACGCACGTCGTCTACGGTCTCTTCGGCTTCGAGGGCCCCGTCGACTACGCCGGCCGGGTGTCCTGGACCGTCGGATACTCCCTCGGCGCCCTCGGCATGCTGACCGCGCTCACCACCATCTACCTGGCCTTCCGCCCCGAGCACCCGGCCGCCCGGCTCACCGCCGACGACGAGGGCAAGCTCCGCGAACTGCTCGCCAAGCACGGCGGCCGTGACTCCCTCGGCCACTTCGCCCTCCGCCGCGACAAGGCCGTCGTCTTCTCCCCCAGCGGCAAGGCCGCCGTCACCTACCGCGTCGTATCCGGCGTGATGCTCGCCTCCGGCGACCCCATCGGCGACGTCGAGGCCTGGCCCGGCGCGATCGAGCGGTTCATGGAGGAGGCCAAGGCCCACTCCTGGACCCCCGCCGTCATGGGCTGCAGCGAGACCGGTGGCGAGGTCTGGACCCGCGAGACCGGTCTCGACGCCCTGGAACTGGGTGACGAGGCGATTGTCGATGTCCAAGACTTCTCCCTCTCGGGCCGCGCCATGCGCAATGTCCGCCAAATGGTGAAGCGCATCGAGCGCAACGGCTACACCACCAAGGTCCGCCGGGTCAGCGAACTCACCGAGGCCGAGCTGGAGCAGGTGCGCGGCGCGGCAGAGGCCTGGCGCGGCACCGACACCGAGCGCGGCTTCTCCATGGCGCTGGGCCGGGTCGGCGACCCGGGCGACGGCGACTGCTACATCGCCACCGCCCACCGCGTGGAGGAGGGCGACACCAGCCCCTTCGGCGACCTCAAGGCCATCCAGCACTTCGTACCGTGGGGCAAGGACGGCATGTCCCTGGAGCTCATGCGCCGTGACCGCGGGGCCGACCCCGGCATGAACGAGCTCCTCATCGTCGCGTCCCTGGAAGCCGCCCCGGCCCTCGGCATCGAGAAGGTCTCCCTGAACTTCGCGATGTTCCGCTCGGCCCTCGCCCGCGGCGAGAAGATCGGCGCCGGCCCGGTGCTGCGGATGTGGCGGAACCTGCTGGTCTTCCTCTCCCGCTGGTTCCAGATCGAGTCGCTCTACAAGTTCAACGCGAAGTTCCGCCCCCGCTGGGAGCCCCGCTTCGTGGTCTTCCGCACCACCCGCGACCTGCCCCGCATCGGCTTCGCCGCCATGCAGGCCGAGGGCTTCGTGACGCTGGCCCTCCCCCGGCTCTTCGCCGGCCGCCGCCGCCCCAAGCCGGTCCGCACCTGCACGCACAACCACATGGCAACCGTGCCGAAGCAGCCGGAACGCGAGGTCCAGGCGGCGTAGACCGCGGATCCAGCCCCGCCGGCATCCACTCCGGCGGGGCCCCCGGCCACAAACGGCCCCGCGGCCCCTCCAGCCCGCCGCCCCTCTTCCAGCCCCACCGGCGCTTGAGGCGCAGGGCCCGGGGCGGAGCCCCGCTCTTCCAGCCCCACCGCCCATTCCAGCCCCGTCGGCGTTTGAGGCGCGGGGTCCGGGGCGGAGCCCCGCTCATTCAGCCCCGCCGGCGTTTGAGGCGCGGGGGCCCGGGCCCGGACAGAAGACAGACAGGCCCGGCCTCCCCACGACCCGCCCGGCACAGGGCTACGGCACCCGCCCGGCCAGGGCTAGGCACCCGCCCGCCCCCGCCAGCGCAAAGGCAAAGGCCCTGCCGTATCCAGGTCAGCCCTACCCTGGAACCTATGAACACGAAGCGCGGAGCCATCGACAGGGGCCGGGTCGCAGGTCTGCCGGAATGGGACCGCTGCGGAGTCATGGGCGTCGTCAACGTCACCCCCGACTCCTTCTCCGACGGCGGCCGCTGGTTCGACACCACCGCGGCCGTCAAGCGCGGCCTCGACCTCGTCGAGCAGGGTGCCGACCTCGTCGACGTCGGCGGCGAGTCCACCCGGCCCGGCGCCTCCCGCGTCGACGAGGACGAAGAGCTGCGGCGGGTCGTCCCCGTCGTGCGCGGCCTGGCCTCCGAAGGCGTCACCGTCTCCGTGGACACCATGCGCGCGAGCGTCGCCGCCCGGGCCGTCGAGGCCGGCGCCCTCCTCGTCAACGACGTCAGCGGTGGACTCGCCGACCCCGGGATGATCCCCGCCGTCGCCGCCGCCGAGGTGCCCTTCGTGGTGATGCACTGGCGCGGCTTCAGCGCCGGCATGAACAGCCTCGCCGTCTACGACGACGTGGTCGCCGAGGTCACCGCCGAGCTCCGCGCCCGTATCGACGCGGTCGTGGCCGGCGGGATCGCCCCCGAGCGGCTCCTCGTCGACCCCGGCCTCGGCTTCGCCAAGAACGCCGACCACGACCTGGCCCTGGTCGCCCACCTCCCCGAGCTGCGCGCGCTCGGCTTTCCCCTGCTGGTCGCCGCATCGAGGAAGCGTTTCCTCGGCCGCGTCCTGGCCGGCGGCGACGACGCCACGCCGCCGCCCGCCCGCGAGCGGGACGCCGCCACGGCCGCCGTCTCGGCGATCGCCGCCCACCAGGGCGCCTGGGCCGTACGGGTCCACGAGGTACGGGCCACCGCGGACGCGGTTCGGGTCGCCCGCGCCGTGGAAGGGGCACTCTGATCCTCAACGACCGACAAGGAGCACAGTGAGCAGAACCGACATCGAAGCGGTCGAAGAGGTCAACACGGCCTTCTACGAGGCAATGGAGCGGGGGGACTTCGACGCTCTGTCGGCGCTCTGGCTGGAGGACGAGATCTCCTGCGTACACCCCGGCTGGCCGGTGCTCTCCGGCCGCGGCGAGGTACTGCGCTCCTACGCGCTGATCATGTCCCACACGGACTACATCCAGTTCTTCCTCACCGACACCAAGGTGGCCGTCATAGCCGACACCGCCGTGGTGACCTGCACGGAGAACATCCTCAGCGGCGGCCCCGCCGAGGACGGCGGGGAGCTCGGCCCGCTCGTCGGCCAGCTGGTCGTCGCCACGAATGTGTTCCGACGCACATCCGAGGGCTGGCGGCTCTGGTCCCACCACGGTTCTCCCGTCCTCACGGAGTCCGACGACGACGACGAGGACGACGGCTCCTGACCCCGACGGCGGGACCCGGAGTATTTCGCAGGTAAATTCGAAGACGGACGACGCCGACCGCACTCGGCGTAGGCCCATGGCCCCGGGGAGCCCCGGGAGCCGGAAGCACTACGAAAGCAGGAGTGATTCGCGTGGATCGTGTCGCGCTGCGCGGCCTCAAGGCTCGCGGGCACCACGGCGTCTTCCCCCGGGAGCGCGAGGAAGGCCAGACCTTCATCGTCGACCTCGTGCTGCACCTCGACACCCGCCCCGCTGCGGCCGGAGACGACCTGGCGAAGACCGTGCACTACGGGGTCGTCGCCGAGGAGGTCGTCGACGTGGTCCAGGGAGAGCCCGTCGACCTGATCGAAACCCTGGCCGAGCGGATCGCCCAGCAGTGCCTCAAGCACGAAGCGGTGGCACAGGTGGAGGTCGTCGTCCACAAGCCGGACGCGCCCATCACCGTCCCCTTCGACGACGTGACCATCACGATCACCCGGAGCCGCGCATGAACAACGGACTGAACGCTCAGAGCGACCCCACCGTCCAGCCTGTACCCGCCTCCGTCGTCGAGACGGTCGACGCGGCGGACGTCACCCTGTCCAACCCGAAATGGGCCGTCATCGCGCTCGGCGCGAACCTCGGCAACCGGCTGGAGACCCTGCAGGGCGCCATCGACGCCCTCGGCGACACCCCGGGCCTGCGGGTCAAGACCGTCTCCCCCGTCTACGAGACCGAGCCCTGGGGCGTCGAGCCCGGCTCCCAGCCCTCGTACCTCAACGCGGTCGTCGCCGTGAAGACCACGCTGCCCCCGTCCTCGCTCCTGGAACGCGGCCACGCCATCGAAGAGGCCTTCGACCGCGTCCGCGAGGAGCGCTGGGGCCCGCGCACCATCGACGTGGACATCGTCGCGTACGCCGACAGGGTCTCCGACGACCCCGTCCTCACCCTCCCGCACCCCCGCGCCCACCAGCGCGCCTTCGTGCTGGCCCCCTGGCACGACATCGACCCGGAGGCCCAGATCCCGGGCCGCGGCCCGGTCGGCGCCCTCCTGTCCGAAATCGGCCTGAGCGGCGTCACGCCGCGCCCCGACCTGGAACTCCACCTCCCGGAGTAGTCGTTAGCCTGTGAACTGCTGACGGACGGCGCAGAAAGCGGGGAACGGGCAAGTGAAGCAACTGAGGCCGGCGGTCCTGGCGGGCATCTTCGTGGTCGCCGGGGTCCTTTCCTGGGCGGGCGCCCGCCTGTGGAACGCGTACGGCACGCTGCCGGGCGTTCCGCTGGCCGCGCCGATCGTCCTCGGAGTCATCGCGGCGGTCCTGCTGGCCACTGCCCTGTCGCTGCGCTCCCGCCTCAAGGCCCAGCGCGAGCGCCGACCGGGCGCCAAGGGCGTGGAGCCGCTCATGGCGGCCCGCGCGGTGGTCTTCGGCCAGGCGAGCGCGCTGGTGGCGGCGCTGGTGGCGGGCATGTACGGCGGCGTGGGCGTCTTCCTGCTGACGGAATCCCTCGACGTCCCCGCCCGCCGCGAGCAGGCCTGGTACGCCGGCTTCTCGGTCCTGGCCGGCGTGGCCGTGATCGCGGCCGCCCTGTTCCTGGAGCACGTGCTCAAGCTCCCCGAGGACGACGACACCCCGGAAGCTCCGGCCCGCGCCTGACCGTCACCCGGGCGCCCGGACCAGATGCCCGTTCACCAGGAAGCCGGGGTGAGGGGTGAGCCCGAAGCCGTACACGGTGGACGGCTCTGGCTGCCTGCTCGGTACGCCCCAAAGCGTCGGTCCCCCTCCGTGACGTCACGGAGGAGGACCGTAGCGGACAGCACGGACAAGCCGGCTAGCGCGCCATGATGAGGCTCATCGCCTCGGCTCGGGTGGCCGTGGCACGGAGCTGGCCGCGAACCGCGGACGTGGTGGTCTTGGCGCCCGGCTTTCGGATGCCGCGGACCGACATGCACATGTGCTCGGCCTCGATCACCACGATGGCGCCGCGCGCGTCGAGGATCTGCATCAGGGAATCCGCTATCTGCGTGGTGAGGCGTTCCTGCACCTGCGGGCGGCGGGCATAGACGTCCACGAGGCGGGCCAGCTTCGACAGGCCCGTGATCTTGCCGTTCTCCGCCGGAATGTAGCCGACGTGTGCGACTCCGTGGAACGGCAGCAGATGATGCTCGCACAAACTTACGATTTCAATGTCCTTGACCAGGACCAGCTCGTCATGGCCCAGGTCGAACACCGTCGTCAGAACGTCCTCGGGCTTCTGCCACAGACCCGCCAGAATCTCCCGGTACGCGCGAGCCACGCGCGCCGGGGTCTCCAGGAGACCCTCGCGGTCCGGGTCCTCGCCGACCGCGATCAGGAGCTCTCGAACAGCCGCCTCAGCCCGCTTCTCGTCGAACTCGCCGATCGTGCCCTCGTCACCGTTCAAGGTCACCGGGTCGGTCATCTCATCCTCGTTCCTGTCCGCATACGCGGTCGTACAAATGTGCCGCGCCCCCCAGGCTAGAAC
>NZ_JBSGZI010000082.1:0-37543 GCF_053610945.1 Streptomyces sp. NPDC054849 | reverse complement strand
GTCCCCGGCACCGTTCCCACGGTGCCGGGGACCACTGCGTCGAACGCCCCCGCGCCGGGGAAAGGCAGGAGCCCTGTCCCTCTGCTCGCGCAGAGGGACAGGGCTCCTTGGGTACTGCATTTCCAACCCGCGATGAGAGTTGGCCCAGGCGACTAGGCCGGGGTGACGTTCTCCGCCTGCGGGCCCTTCGGACCCTGCGTGACGTCGAAGTTCACCATCTGGTTCTCCTCGAGGGAGCGGAAGCCAGAGGCATTGATCGCGGAGTAGTGGACGAAGACATCCGGGCCGCCGCCGTCCTGGGCGATGAAGCCGAAGCCCTTTTCAGCGTTGAACCACTTCACGGTTCCGGTAGCCATGAGCCCTCCTATGGGCCAAAGGGTCGCCCTGCTCCAGAACCTGCTAAGAAGTCTGAAAACTACAAAAGCCTGCGGGTCACATTCTCCGCAGGCCTCGTACTGCAAGGGAAACCAAACTGCAACTTGCGTCGAGCCTAGCACGCACCCGGCGGCCGAGACCAGAGGGAAAGATCACGTCACCCGGACGTTTGAGACCCGCCCGAAGGCTGACGGAGACCCGGGGGCTAGTCTCGCGATGTGGACGTCTACCGCAGCCGGCCCCGCGTCGGCCACATTCAGTTCCTGAACTGCCTGCCCCTCTACTGGGGGCTCGCCAGAACCGGCACGCTGCTGGACCTGGAGCTGACCAAGGACTCCCCCGAGAAGCTCAGTGAGCGTCTCGTCATGGGTGACCTGGACATCGCCCCGATCACCCTCGTGGAGTTCCTCCGCAACGCCGACCAGCTCGTCGCCTTCCCCGACATCGCGGTCGGCTGCGACGGTCCGGTGATGTCCTGCGTGATCGTCTCGCAGGTGCCGCTGGAGCAGCTCGACGGTGCCCGCGTCGCCCTCGGATCGACGTCTCGTACGTCCGTACGCCTCGCCCAGCTGCTGCTTTCCGAGCAGTACGGGGTCAGCCCCGACTACTACACCTGCCCGCCGGACCTGAGCGTGATGATGCAGGAGGCCGAGGCGGCCGTACTGATCGGGGACGCCGCACTGCGCGCCTCCCTGCACGACGCGCCGCGCCTCGGGCTGACCGTGCACGACCTGGGACACATGTGGAAGCAGTGGACCGGACTGCCGTTCGTCTTCGCCGTCTGGGCCGCCCGCAAGGACTACCTCGCCCGTGAGCCCGCCGTCGTGCGGCAGATCCACGAGGCCTTCCTCGCCTCCCGGGACGTCTCCCTGGAGGAGGTCACCAAGGTCGCCGAGCAGGCGGCCCGCTGGGAGGCCTTCGACGCGGAGCTGCTGGAGCGGTACTTCACGACGCTCGACTTCCGCTTCGGTCCCGAGCAGCTGGCCGGCGTACGGGAATTCGCCCGCCGTACCGGACCGACGACGGGGTATGCCCCGGATGTCGCCGTGGAGCTCCTGAGCGCGGTCGTCCAGGAGTGCTGACCGGGTTTACCGGGAGGTAGCCGGACGGGCCCGGCCGGGCGAATGCGAAGTTTCCCGGGAATTCCCGCCTTTTTGCATTTCTGATCGCGGAAGGGAAATGCAAAAGGGTGACAGCGCCGGTTCCCCCGCCCCCGCACGCCCTAGGCTGCTGCTCGGCCGGGTGGCACAAGGCGCCCGGCATCACGGGGAATTGGGGGACGCGATGCAGCCGCTCGAAGCCGGTGAGCCGCGCACGATCGGCGCGTACCGGCTGCTCGGCCGGCTCGGCGCGGGCGGGATGGGCCGGGTCTACCTGGGGCGCAGTGCGGGCGGCCGGACCGTCGCCGTCAAGATCGTGCACCCGCATTTCGCCGCCGACGAGGAGTTCCGGGCCCGGTTCCGCCGCGAGGTCGAAGCCGCCCGCCGGGTGGGCGGCGAGTGGACCGCCCCGGTGCTGGACGCGGATCCCGGGGCCGCGGTGCCGTGGGTGGCCACCGGGTACGTGGCGGGTCCCTCCCTGGACCGGGCGCTGGCCGCGCACGGGCCGCTCCCCGAGACCTCGGTACGGGCCATCGGCGCGGGTCTGGCCCGCGCCCTGGTGGCCGTGCACGGGCTGGGCCTCGTCCACCGGGACGTGAAGCCGTCGAACGTGATGCTCACCCTCGACGGGCCGCGGCTGATCGACTTCGGGATCGCGCGGGCCACGGACGGCACCGCCTCGCTCACCTCCACCGGGGTCTCCGTCGGCTCACCCGGCTACATGTCGCCCGAGCAGATCCTCGGCAAGGGCGTCACCGGGGCGGCCGACGTGTTCTCGCTCGGCGCGGTGCTGGCCTTCGCGGCGACCGGCCGGCCGCCCTTCACCGGGGACAACTCGGCCACCCTCCTCTACAAGGTGGTCCACGAGCCGCCCGAGCTCGGCGCCCTCCCGGCGGGCGAGCTGCGCGATCTGATCGAGGCCTGCCTGGCCAAGACGGCCGCCGACCGGCCGGCCCCCGCGGCGCTCGCGGCGGCCCTCGGCGGGGCGCTGGGCGCCCCCGGCTGGCTTCCCGGGCCCCTGGTCGAGGAGGCCAGCCGGGCGGCGGTGGCGCTGCTGGACCTCGACGCCGACACCTCCGAGGGCGCCGCCGTCCAGGAGCAGCCGTCGGGGCCGGTGCCGTTCACCGCCGCCTCCTACGGAGGCCAGGCCGGCGTCGGCTTCGGGTCGCCCGACCCGTCCTACGGAGGCCGGGGCCCGGGCCCGGCCGCCGCTCCGGCGGGCCCGTACGGCTCCCCCGGCACGGGCTCCGGGATCTTCGGGGCCCCGACCGAGTCGGCCGGCGGCGGCCCGTACGGTCCGCCCGGGCAGCGGACCGGCTCCGAGGCGCCGGGGCGCCAGGTCACCGTCCGGGCGGCGGGGCGCCGCTTCAGCTGCACGCTCGTCCTCGCCGCGGCGGCCGTGCTCGCCGTGCTGTCCGGCGGGCTGTACGGGATGGGGCTGCTGCCCGGTCAGGGCGAGAAGGATCGCGACCTCGCCGACGGCGGCCCCCGTACCTCCGCCTCGGCGGCCCCTCCGGGTGCCACCCCCAAGGCCACCCCGTCCCCGTCCTCGTCCTCGCCGAGCACGGGCGCGAGCACCGCGCCTCCCGCGGGAACCCGTACCGACGTGCCGAAGGAACTCATCGGCACCTGGAAGGGCACGGTCACCACCGCCCGCCTCGGCCTGTCCACGGAGTTCGAGATCACCATCAGGGGCGGCAAGGTCGGCGAGGTCGTCGCCCGGGACAAGTCGGTCCTGGCGCTCCTGGGCACCGACTGCAGCGGTGACTGGAAGCTCTCCTCCGCCACCGACCGCTCACTGGTCCTGGACACCGCGGGCGGCCCCAACCCGGCCCCCGGGGTCTGTTCCAACGGCTCCGCCGACGAGCGCTTCACCCTCAACGCGGACGGGACGCTCCACTACAAGTCGGGCGACGGCCCGGCCGGAAACCCCGAAGGCGACCTCACCCGTAGCCCCTGAAATCCGCCGCCCTGCCCTGACGTAGGCTGGATCGGTCCGGACCTTGACACAGACACACCGCCGAAAGGTGACTCACCGGTGACCGACCAGGCCGTTCTCCAGTCTGTCCTCGACCGCGCCGCCGCGGGGGGCCGGATCACCAGGGAAGAGGCGCTCGACCTCTACCGCCACGCGCCGCTGCACGCCCTCGGCCAGGCGGCCGACGCGGTGCGCCGCCGCCGCTACGCCGGTACCGAGCACATCGCGACGTACATCATCGAGCGCAACATCAACTACACCAACGTGTGCGTCACGGCGTGCAAGTTCTGCGCCTTCTACGCGGCCCCCAAGGACACGAAGAAGGGCTGGTCCCGCGACCTCGACGACATCCTGCGCCGCTGCGCGGAGACCGTCGAGCTCGGCGGCACGCAGATCATGTTCCAGGGCGGGCACCACCCCGACTACGGCGTCGAGTACTACGAGCACCACTTCTCCGCCATCAAGAAGGACTTCCCGCAGCTGGTCATCCACTCCCTCGGCGCGTCCGAGGTCGAGCACATGGCCCGTATCTCGGGCGTCTCGGCGGAGGAGGCCATCAAGCGCATCCACGCCGCCGGTCTCGACTCCTTCGCGGGCGCCGGCGCCGAACTGCTGCCGGAGCGGCCGCGCAAGGCGATCGCCCCGCTCAAGGAGTCCGGCGAGCGCTGGCTGGAGATCATGGAGATCGCCCACAAGCTGGGCGTGGAGTCCACCTCCACCATGCTGATGGGCACCGGCGAGACCAACGCCGAGCGGATCGAGCACATCGCGATGATCCGGGACACGCAGGACCGTACGGGCGGCTTCCGCGCCTTCATCCCGTACACCTACCAGCCCGAGAACAACCACCTCAAGGGCCGCACGCAGGCGACGATCTTCGAGTACCTGCGCATGATCGCGATCGCGCGCCTGTTCCTCGACAACATCGCCCACATCCAGGGCTCCTGGCTGACCGTCGGCAAGGAGGCGGGCCAGCTCTCGCTGCACTACGGCGCGGACGACCTCGGCTCGATCATGCTGGAGGAGAACGTCGTCTCCTCGGCCGGCGCCAGGCACCGCTCCAACCGCCAGGAGATCATCGACCTGATCCGCAAGGCGGGCCGCACCCCGGCGCAGCGCGCGACGACCTACGAGCACCTGCTGGTGCACGACGACCCGGCGAACGACCCGGCCGACGACCGCGTGGTCTCGCACATCTCCTCGACCGCCCTCGAAGGCGGCACGGCGCACCCCGAGCTGAAGCTCATCTCCACGAACTGACGCGTCCGACACGATGCTGACCCTTCACACCGCCGAACTCCTCGTCCCCGGCACGGGGTCCGCGCCCCTGCCGGGTGGTGCGGTCCTCGTGGAGGGCGACCGGATCGCCCGCGTGGGGACGTACGAGGATCTCGCCGGATCCCACCCGCACGCCCGGACCCGTCGCTGGCCCGGGGTGCTCACCCCCGGGCTGCTCATGCGGGGGGCGGACGAGCTGCTGGAGCGGACGTACTACCCGGACGACCCGTACGAGGTCACCGAGTTCGGCCCCGGCCCCATCAGCGGCACGGACGCGCTGGACGCCCTGAAGATGACCGAGTCGCGGTGGGGCAACAGCGCCCGGCGGGGTACGCAGCGGCTGCTCGCCCGCGGGGTGGTGGCGGTGTGCGGCCGCTTCACGATCCCGGCGGTGCGGACGGCGGTGTCCCGCTCGGGGCTGACGATCCTGCCGCCGGCCGCCTGCGCGGGGCCGCCCGCCCCGGATCTTCCCCCGGACTTGGTCCGGGGGGACCCCCTTGCCGGGCGGGACGCGGTCGAGGAGGCCTTCCACGGGGTCCTGGAGCCGGGTGTCCCGGCCCGCTTCGCGGTCTTCGCCGTGGCGGACGAGGCCGAGCTGCTGGCCCGGGGTGCGACCACCTGCGTGGCCACGGTCATCGGCGGCCGGCTGCTCCACCGCCGTCGCTGAGCCCGCGGTCCGCGTCGCCGCGGCGGGTGTCCTCCCGGGCGAGGGCGGCCAGCAGGCAGGCCTGCAGGCGGCTGATCCCGCCCAGTTTGGCCCGTATGTTGACCACGTGGAACTTGACCGTGCTGACGGACAGTTGGAGCTCCACGGCGAGTTCCCGGTTGGAGGCGCCGGTGGCCAGGCACAGGAACACGGCGGACTCCTGCTCGGTCAGCTGCGCCTCGGTCAGCTGAGCCTCGGCGGTCCGGGCCTCGGCCGGTGGGGCGTCGGCCGGCTGCGTCCCGGCGGGCTGGTCCTCACCCGGCGCCTGCGCCCCGCCGCCCGGCACCTCGTACGAGGGGAACCATGCGGGGACGCTGAAGCTGACGACGCGCACGGTTCCACCCCTAGCCCCCGGCCGGCGCCATTGCGTGGCCGGCTCTCCCACCTAAGGGACGCGCGGACCCGACAGATAAGTTCCGTTCGTGTCGTACGGCCAGGCATTGGACTTGCAGCCGAGCAGACCCTTGATCTGCTGCATCATCGCAGGTGCGGGCTTGCCGGGGCCCGGGCAGGTCTCGTGCTCGCGGCCGATCTCGTGCCCCACCTCGTGGTTGACGATCAGCGCCCGGTACTCCTCCACGGTGCCGCTGAACTGCGGCGAACCCTCCTGCCAGCGCTTGAGGTTCACCACGACGGTGTGACCCGCCCGGCAGTTGGTCTCGCCGATGAGCTCGGGCGTGACCACGTCGCACAGGCGGTCCGTCGTCGTGGGCGTCGCGATCTTGACGGTGAAGTCCACCGGCTGGTCCGCCCCGACGAGCTGGAAGCCGTACGCGGGGTCTCTGGTCCAGCCCCGGGGATCCCCGAGGATCGCCTCGACGGAGCGGGCCGCCGAGTCCGGATCGACCCCGCTCCCCTCCTCGACCTCGATCCGCCAGCGCAGCGCGGGCCCCTTGCCCTGCGGACCGCCGGAGGCGTTCGACGCCTTGAAGGCACCCGGCCGGGCCGGCTGCGACGGGGCGCCCGTCGACGGGGTGGGCGAGGCCGCGGGCTGCTGCGAGGGAGCGCTGGAGGACTGCGCCGGCGCGGGGGACTGCGCGCCGCCCTGCGGGAGCGGGTTCCCGGCGCCGTCGGTGGCCTCCCCGTCCTGGGGCTCGGGCTGGACCGCGCTGCGGCCCTTGGCCACCGTTGCGGCGTCGTCCTGGGGCATCAGCGCGTACGCGGTCGCCGAGACCGCGACCAGCGCCGCCGAGCCGAGGAGGATGGTGCGCCGGAGCCGCCTGCGCCGCTCGGCCCGGCGCCTGGCGCGCGGGCCGCTGCGGCGGGAGCGACCGGTGGAATGGCCTGCCGGCATCGTGAAGCCCTCTGTTCGCGGCGGCCACTGCCGGACCGGCCACGAGTCGGGCGCTGCTCCGGTGGGTGACCCTCACCGGGCCGCACCCTGTCAGTCAACGCGGCCGCGGGGCGGCGGCGTAACTGTCCTTCGGACCAGTTATACGGGGAGGTGCGATCCCGCTACGGGGCGGGGTACCGCTGGAGCCCCTGCCGCTGCGGGCGGTGCGGCCTGAGAGGATGGGGCCGTACCCGCCGATCCGCATCGCACACCGAGGGGCGAACGCCAGTGACAAGGGCTTCCCTGGACAAGCAGCCGCACGAAGTCGCCTCCATGTTCGACGGGGTCGCGGCGAACTACGACCTCACCAACGACGTCCTCTCCCTCGGCCAGGCCCGGCTGTGGCGCAAGGAGGTCGCCAAGGCGGTCGGCGCGCGCCCCGGGCAGAAGGTCCTCGACCTGGCCGCCGGCACCGCGACCTCCTCGCTCCCCTTCGCCGCCGCCGGCGCGTACGTCGTCCCCTGCGACTTCTCCCTCGGCATGCTGCAGGAGGGCAAGAGGAAGCACTCCTGGCTGCCGCTGACCGCGGGCGACGCGACGAAGCTGCCGTTCAAGGACGACGTCTTCGACACCGTGACGATCTCCTTCGGCCTGCGCAACGTCCAGGACACCGACGTGGCCCTGCGCGAGCTGTACCGGGTGACCAAGCCCGGCGGCCAGGTCGTCATCTGCGAGTTCTCCCAGCCCACCTGGGCGCCGTTCCGCACGGTCTACACCGAGTACCTGATGCGCGCGCTGCCGCCCGTGGCCCGCGCCGTGTCGTCCAACCCCGACGCGTACGTGTACCTCGCCGAATCCATTCGCGAATGGCCCGACCAGCCGGCGCTCGCCTCCCTGCTGCAGAAGGCCGGCTGGGCCAAGGTCGCCTGGCGCAACCTCAGCGGCGGCATCGTCGCGCTGCACCGGGGCATCAAGGACTGACGGCCGTGCCCGACGCCGCCCCCACGAACTACGGGCCCCTGCTGGAGCAGATCGCGGCCGACATCGCCCCGCTGGTGGGCAGCGGCACCCCCGCCGAGTACATCCCTGCCCTCGCCGCCGTGGACCCGCGGCAGTTCGGGATGGCCGTCGCCGACCTCGACGGCAACGTCTTCGGGGTGGGGGACTGGCAGGTGCCCTTCTCCGCCCAGTCCATCACCAAGGTCTTCGCGCTCGCCCTGGCCCTGGCCGAGGGCGGCGACAGCCTGTGGGAGCGGGTCGGCCGGGAGCCTTCCGGCAACCCGTTCAACTCGCTCGTACAGCTGGAGTACGAGAACGGCATTCCCCGCAATCCCTTCATCAACGCGGGCGCCCTCGTGGTCACCGACCGGCTCCAGACCCTCACGGGCGACGCGAGCAGCGAACTGCTGGAATTCCTGCGGCAGGAGAGCCGCAACCCCGACATAGGCTTCGACGCCGAGGTCGCGGCCTCCGAGCAGGAGCACGGCGACCGCAACGCGGCCGTCGCCCACTTCATGGCCTCGTACGGGAACATCGACAACCCGGTGCCCGCCCTGCTGGAGCACTACTTCTGGCAGTGCTCCATCGAGATGACCTGCGCCGACCTGGCCCGCGCCGGGCGCTTCCTGGCCCGGCACGGGCTCCGCGCGGACGGCTCGCGGCTGCTGACGCGCAGCGAGGCCAAGCAGATCAACGCCGTGATGCTGACCTGTGGGACGTACGACGCGGCGGGCGAGTTCGCCTACCGCGTCGGCCTGCCGGGCAAGAGCGGCGTCGGCGGCGGCATCGTCGCGGTCGTCCCGGGGCAGTGCGTGCTGGCGGTCTGGAGCCCAGGACTGGACGCCCGGGGCAACTCGGTGGCGGGTGTCGCGGCCCTGGACCGCTTCACGACGCTGACGGGCCTGTCCGTCTTCTGAAGCGCGGCTTCACCCACGGCGCTCCCGCGCCCCCGCCCCGAACGCCGGCGGGGCCCAACGACCGCCTCGAACGCCGACGAGGCCGGAACATCAAGCCTGGCCGGCGTTCGACGCGCGGGGTCCGGGGCCGAGCGCCAGGGCCGGGCGGAGCCCGGTCACTCGCCCCGCAGAGAGAGGGCGTACCGCCGGCCCGGGTTGCCGCCCGGCGTGGTGAACTCCTCGGCCAGCTCCATCCCGAGCCGCTCAGCCACCGCGACGGACCGCGCGTTGCGGGCGTCGATCATCGCCACCACATGCGGGACCCCCACCCCCCGCACCCGTTCCAGCGTGGCCAGCGCAGCGGCGTACGCGTAGCCCCGCCCCCACGCGGAACGGCCCAGCCGCCACCCGATCTCGATCTCCCCGACCGGCCCCCACGCCTTCTCCCGCGGCCACGGCTGGGCCCCGGTGAATCCGATCACCGCGCCCTCCGCGTCCAGCAGGGTCCACAGGCAGTAGCCGAGCTGGGCGTCGTGCATGCGCTGGCGCGCGGTGAACTCCTCGTAGGCGGACAGCTCGGCGGGGCCGCCGAGGAACTCCATGACGTCGGGATCGGCGAAGACCTCGTGCCAGGCGTGCGCGTCCTCGTCGGTGGGCACACGGAGCTGTACGGCGGGGAGCGGCCGGGTCGGCGAGGGCGGCGAGGTCGGCGAGCTTGTCAACGTGGGTGGCCCTTCTGATCGCGTTCTCTCTCGCTGCATAGACTGCACATGTCCGGTGCCGTTGGGCACCCTTTATCGAGCCTTCGGGAGACCCCGCAGTGACCGAGCTCCTCTCCGAACACTCCGCGGACGTGATCGTCGTCGGGGCCGGGCCCGCCGGCTCGACCACCGCCTACTACCTCGCCAAGGCCGGATTGGACGTCCTGCTGCTGGAGAAGACGGCGTTCCCGCGCGAGAAGGTCTGCGGCGACGGCCTGACCCCGCGCGCCACCAAGCAGCTGGTGGCGATGGGCATCGACATCTCCGAAGAGGCCGGCTGGCTGCGGAACAAGGGTCTGCGGATCATCGGCGGCGGGCAGCGGCTCCAGCTGGACTGGCCGGAACTCGCCTCCTTCCCGGACTACGGACTGGTCCGCAAGCGCGACGACTTCGACGAGACCCTGGCCCGCCAGGCCCAGAAGGCCGGCGCCCGGCTGTACGAGCGCTGCAACGTCGGCGAGCCCGTGCGCGATGCCCGCACCGGCCACATCACGGGCGTGCAGGCGAAGCTCGGCGAGGAGAAGACCCCGGTCACCTTCCACGCCCCGCTGGTCGTCGCGGCCGACGGCAACTCCTCCCGGCTCTCCCTGGCGATGGGCCTGCACCGCCGCGAGGACCGCCCGATGGGCGTCGCCGTGCGGACGTACTTCACCTCGCCGCGGCACGACGACGACTACCTGGAGTCCTGGCTGGAGCTGTGGGACCGGCGCGGGGCGCAGGACCGGCTGCTGCCCGGCTACGGCTGGATCTTCGGCATGGGCGACGGCACGTCCAACGTGGGTCTCGGCATCCTCAACTCCTCCTCCGCCTTCAAGGAGCTGGACTGGCGCGAGGTCCTCAAGGCCTGGTGCGCGTCCATGCCGGAGGACTGGGGCTACACCCCCGAGAACATGACGCAGCCGATCCGCGGCGCGGCCCTCCCGATGGCCTTCAACCGGCAGCCGCACTACACCAAGGGCCTGCTGCTGGTCGGAGACGCGGGCGGGCTCGTCAACCCGTTCAACGGCGAGGGCATCGCGTACGCCATGGAGTCGGGCCAGATCGCGGCCGACGTCATCGTGCAGGCGCACGCCCGGGCCACCCCCGCGCAGCGCGAGCTGGCGCTGCACAACTACCCGAAGGTGCTCAAGGAGACCTACGGCGGCTACTACACGCTGGGCCGCGCCTTCGTGAAGCTGATCGGCAACCCGAAGGTCATGAAGGTCGCCGCGCAGCGCGGCCTGACCCACCCGGTGCTGATGAGGTTCACTCTGAAGATGCTGGCCAACCTGACCGACCCGACGGGCGGCGACGCGATGGACCGCATCATCAACGGCCTGTCGAAGGTGGCCCCGAAGGCCTGAACGCGGCGGCGGCGCCCGCGCGGGCGCCGCTAGGGCGTGTCACGGGTCGTGCCGGGCCCGGCATCGGCGTCGTCCGGGTCAGGCCGCCCGTGCACCCTGTGCACGCACCGGGCCAGCAGCACCAGCCCGCACAGCAGCAGCGCCCCCGAGGCGGTCCAGCCGAGCCCCAGCGTGAGCGGGTGCCCCGGCTTCTGCCAGGGACGGGCGGTCGTCAGCAGCCACCCGCCGACGGCGAGCAGGCCGAGCCCGAGGGCGGCCGTGACGGCGGTGGGGTCGCCGGCGCCGTGGTACTCGTACGGCTTCGGATTCACGGGACCACCACTTCCGGGGGCGGTTCGGTTCCGACGTTCAGGCGCGCCCCACCGCTATCTTCGCAGGGCCTCGGCCGGTTCCACACGGGCCGCCCGAAAGGCGGGACAGCGCCCGCCCGGCGGTCGGCATGCTGAAGAAGCGGCCGGCGCGACACCCGCTTCAAGCCGGCGGCGAGCCTCGTCTGAGGCGTGCCGAAGGGCCGGTACTCCACCCCGAGCGGGGGAGTACCGGCCCTTTCGGGGCATGTGTGGTGATCCCGGAGGATCAGAGGACGCGGACGGCGCCCGTCGGCTTGTCGTAGCTCAGGCTGCGCTCGACGATGCCCGTGCTGGGGTTCTGCGCGCCGACGAACTTGCCGCCGCCGACGTAGATGGCGACGTGGTACGCGCTGCCCTTGGAGCCCCAGTACAGGATGTCGCCCGGCTGCAGGGCGCTCAGGGACACCGACTTGCCGGCCGAGGACTGCGCCTGCGACATGCGCGGCAGCGAGATGCCGGCCTGGCGGTAGGCGGCCTGGACGAGGCCGGAGCAGTCGAACGAGGACGGGCCGGTGCCGCCCATGACGTACGCCTTGCCGACCTGCGCGCGGGCGAAGTTGACGATGGCGGCGGCGGATCCGGTGGCCGGGGCGGTCACGGTGCCGGATCCCTGGGTGCTGCCGGAGCCCTCACCGGAGGACTTGACGGCCAGGGTGGTGCGGGCGGAGGTGCGGTTGGCGCGCTCGGCAGCGGCCTTGCGGTCCGCCTCCTCCTTCACCTTCTTCTCGGCGTCGGCCTTCTTCTGGGCCTCTTCCTTCGCCTGCTTCGCCTCGGCGGCGGCGCCGGTGCGGGCGCTCTCCTCCTGGGCGGTCAGTTCGCCCTCGACGGCGGCCAGACGGGTGTTCTCGGCGGCCGTGGTGACGGCGGAGGAGACCTCGGCGGCCAGGTCCAGGTTGAGGACCGGCATTTCGAGCGTCGTCTCGGCCGCGGGCTCGGCGGGGGACGCGCTCGCGGTGCCGGCCATGGCGAGGGTGCTGAGGACGCCACCGGCAACTCCGGCGCGGACCGCGAGCTTCGAGGCGCTGCGGCGGGGCTTCCGGTGGCTGGGTATGTGAGCGGTGAGGGACATGAGGACAACCGCTATCAGGGCGTCCGGGTTCCCTTCAAGAAACGTGGGGTGCGCCACAGTTGCGCGCGAAGGGCGCTAACCGGGCGTCTCCGACTCCTTATTGACGCCGTAACGGGCGAAACGGACAGGCCTCCGCAGGGCTGTGATCATGGGGTTTCTCTAATAAGTCCGGATTGATCCGCGACCTACCATCCCTCCGCACAGATGGCCAAGCCCTCTTTCGGAAGCATCGATTCAGAGTGGCGCAGGTCACAGAAGCGTCACGTGATGTGGACGCTGTGGTCCGTCCGTGACCTTCCTGTGAACAGGCCGGGGGGTTCGTGAACGGATGCACGCGCTCGCACGCCCTGCGGACCCTCGTCTGCCCCGCGTCCACCTCCGTACGCACCGGCTCCCCCGACCGGGCGACGCCGATTCCCATATCACTGCCGCACAGCTGTTGCCAATTTGCGTGCAAGGGGCATGTTTGATAGTAGGACGCGCCTTCTACCTGCGGTAACGAGGTCGGATGTCACCTTTGGTGACCATGTGGATGCTTCACGTATGAAGATCACCACTCATCGGACTTCATGATCAATCGTCAGGTGGTGGAGATCACAAACTCGTTGTTGTAACCCGTGTCGCAGATCACAGAAGAGCGGGCATAAGATGCGCAGCAGTCCGGCTTGTGAACTGCCTCACATGTACACGATCTTCAAGAGGCGGGGCACGCCCCCATCACCGCTGGGGGCATCCCCGGCCGGCAGCGGTCCAACGGTCAAGGACGACTGGAAGGAGCGAGGAGCGTGAATCTGTACGCGCCCATCCTCGTGCTCGGCGCCCTCGGCGCAGGGTTTGCGATCTTCTCCGTGGTCATGGCCACGCTGATCGGCCCAAAACGGTACAACCGGGCAAAGCTCGAGGCATACGAATGCGGCATCGAGCCGACACCGATGCCGGCCGGCGGCGGCCGCTTCCCCATCAAGTACTACCTGACGGCGATGCTCTTCATCATCTTCGATATCGAGGTCGTCTTCCTTTACCCCTGGGCCGTCACCTTCGACTCCCTGGGGATCTTCGGGCTCGTCGAGATGCTGCTCTTCGTGCTCACCGTCTTCGTCGCCTACGCCTACGTGTGGCGCCGCGGCGGCCTGGAATGGGACTGAGGGGCTGAATTTTCCATGGGACTGGAAGAGAAGCTGCCGAGCGGCTTTCTGCTGACCACCGTCGAACAGGCCGCGGGCTGGGTGCGCAAGTCGTCCGTCTTCCCGGCGACCTTCGGCCTGGCCTGCTGCGCCATCGAGATGATGACCACCGGAGCGGGCCGGTACGACCTGGCCCGCTTCGGCATGGAGGTCTTCCGCGGCTCCCCGCGCCAGGCCGATCTGATGATCGTGGCCGGGCGGGTCAGCCAGAAGATGGCGCCGGTGCTGCGGCAGGTGTACGACCAGATGCCCGCTCCCAAATGGGTCATCTCCATGGGGGTTTGTGCATCTTCAGGCGGAATGTTCAACAACTACGCGATCGTCCAGGGCGTCGACCACATCGTTCCGGTCGACATCTACCTGCCGGGCTGCCCACCGCGCCCCGAGATGCTGATGGACGCGATCCTCAAGCTCCACCAGAAGATCCAGGGCTCCAAGCTCGGGGTGAACCGGGAAGAGGCGGCCCGTGAGGCGGAGGAGGCGGCCCTCAAGGCCCTCCCCACCATCGAGATGAAGGGGCTGCTCCGGTGAGCGAGACCCAAGAGCCGGAGAACGGCAACAGCGGCACCGGCGGCACCGGCGGCGCGAACGGCAGCAACGTCCCTGCGCCCCGCGCCCAGGGTCCCGAGGTCATCGGCGTCCGCAAGGGCATGTTCGGGGCCGAGGGCGGCGGGGACACCAGCGGCTACGGCGGCCTCGTGCGCACCGTGGCCATGCCCGGCGCGACCAGCCGCCCGTACGGTTCCTACTTCGACGAGGTGGCCGACGAACTCGAAGGCGCCCTGGAGGAGCAGGACCTGGTGCCCGGGAACGCCATCGAGAAGACGGTGGTCGACCGGGGCGAGCTCACCTTCCACATCGCCCGCGAGCACCTCGTCCGGGTCGCGAGCACCCTGCGCGACGACCCGGCCCTGCGCTTCGAGCTCTGCACCGGCGTCTCCGGCGTCCACTTCCCCGAAGACAAGGGCCGCGAGCTGCACGCCGTCTACCACCTGCGCTCGCTCACGCACGGCCGGATCCTGCGGCTGGAGGTGTCCGTCCCGGACAGCGACCCGCACGTCCCCTCGCTCGTCTCCGTCTACCCGACCAACGACTGGCACGAGCGCGAGACGTACGACTTCTTCGGCCTGATCTTCGACGGGCACCCGGCCCTCACCCGGATCATGATGCCGGACGACTGGCAGGGCTTCCCGCAGCGCAAGGACTACCCGCTCGGCGGCATCCCCGTCGAGTACAAGGGCGCCCAGATCCCGGCTCCCGACCAGCGGAGGTCGTACAGCTGATGTCCACTTCGAATCACGCCTCCGCCGGCCAGGCCTCCGCGCGCGAGACGACCGAGGGCACCGTCTACACCGTCACCGGCGGCGACTGGGACGAGATCGTCCAGTCCGCGGCCAAGGCCGACGACGAGCGGATCGTCGTCAACATGGGCCCCCAGCACCCGTCGACCCACGGGGTGCTCCGCCTGATCCTGGAGATCGACGGCGAGACGGTCACCGAGGCCCGCTGCGGCATCGGCTACCTGCACACCGGCATCGAGAAGAACCTCGAATACCGGAACTGGACGCAGGGCACCACCTTCGTCACGCGCATGGACTACCTGACGCCGTTCTTCAACGAGACGGCGTACTGCCTCGGCGTCGAGAAGCTGCTCGGCATCACCGACCAGATCCCGGACCGCGCCACCGTCATCCGGGTCCTGCTGATGGAGCTCAACCGGCTCTCCTCCCACCTGGTGTGCATCGCCACCGGCGGCATGGAGCTGGGCGCGACCACGATCATGATCTACGGCTTCCGCGACCGCGAGCTGATCCTCGACATCTTCGAGCTGATCACCGGACTGCGCATGAACCACGCGTTCATCCGCCCCGGCGGCCTCGCGCAGGACCTGCCCCCTGGCGCCGTCGACCAGCTGCGCGAGTTCCTCAAGACCATGAAGAAGAACCTGCCGGAGTACGACAAGCTCGCCACCGGCAACCCCATCTTCAAGGCCCGCATGCAGGACGTCGGCTACCTCGACCTCACCGGCTGCATGGCGCTCGGCGCCACCGGCCCGATCCTGCGCTCCGCCGGCCTGCCGCACGACCTGCGCAAGTCGGACCCGTACTGCGGCTACGAGAACTACGAGTTCGACGTGCCGACCACCGAGACCTGCGACTCCTACGGGCGGTTCCTGATCCGCCTGGAGGAGATGCGCCAGTCGCTGCGGATCGTCGAGCAGTGCCTGGAGCGCCTGGAGCCGGGCCCCGTGATGGTCGCCGACAAGAAGATCGCCTGGCCGGCGCAGCTGGCGATGGGCCCGGACGGTCTCGGCAACTCGCTCGACCACATCAGGAACATCATGGGCACCTCCATGGAGGCCCTCATCCACCACTTCAAGCTGGTGACCGAGGGCTTCCGGGTACCGGCCGGGCAGGCGTACTCGGCCGTCGAGTCCCCCAAGGGCGAGCTCGGCGTGCACGTCGTCTCCGACGGTGGCACCCGCCCCTACCGGGTCCACTTCCGCGACCCGTCCTTCACCAACCTGCAGGCCATGGCGGCGATGTGCGAGGGCGGCCAGGTCGCCGACGTCATCGTCGCCGTCGCCTCCATCGACCCCGTGATGGGAGGCGTCGACCGATGACCGCCAGTCCTCAGAACCAAGGGGTCTCGCTGGGGATGCCCCAGCTGCCTGCCCCCGACTTTCCGGCGGAGGTACGCGAGCGCCTCGAAGCGGACGCCAGGGACGTCATCGCACGCTACCCCGACAGCCGCTCCGCGCTGCTCCCGCTGCTGCACCTGTGCCAGTCGCAGGAGGGCTACGTCTCGCGCACCGGCGTCCGCTTCTGCGCCGAGGTGCTGGGCCTGACCACCGCCGAGGTCACGGCCGTCGCGACCTTCTACACGATGTACCGGCGCAAGCCCTCGGGCGACTACCAGGTCGGCGTCTGTACGAACACCCTGTGCGCGGTGATGGGCGGCGACGCCATCTTCGAGGAGCTCAAGGAGCACCTCGGGGTCGGCAACAACGAGACGACCGCCGACGGCAAGGTCACCCTCGAACACATCGAGTGCAACGCGGCCTGCGACTTCGCCCCCGTGGTGATGGTCAACTGGGAGTTCTTCGACAATCAGACCCCCGAGTCCGCCAAGGCCCTGG
Organism: Streptomyces sp. NPDC054849; assembly: GCF_053610945.1. Taxonomy (NCBI): domain Bacteria; kingdom Bacillati; phylum Actinomycetota; class Actinomycetes; order Kitasatosporales; family Streptomycetaceae; genus Streptomyces; species Streptomyces sp. NPDC054849. Next base: position 21,092 of record NZ_JBSGZI010000082.1, on the reverse strand, counting down.
TGGACGACCTGCTGGCCGGCCGCGACGTCTCGCCGACCCGGGGCGCGCCGCTGTGCACGTACAAGGAGACGGCCCGGATCCTGGCCGGGTTCCCGGACGAGCGCGAGGGCGCCGTCGAGGCGACCGGCGGCGCCGGCCCCGCCTCCCTGATCGGGCTGCGCATCGCCCGTGGCGAGTCCCCGCACGCCTCGATCGTGCACCCGCGGGGCGAGGCCACCACCGAGGGAGGGGAGTGATGACCGTGTCCACCGAACTGAGTAAGAACGGTACGAGTCCGGAGAAGCTCCTCGCCCCCGTCCTGTCGGCCTTCTGGGACGAGCCGCAGTCGTGGACGCTGGAGACCTACCGGCGCCACGGCGGCTACGAGGGCCTGCGCAAGGCGCTGGCGATGACGCCGGATGAAGTGATCGCCTACGTCAAGGACTCGGGCTTGCGCGGCCGCGGCGGCGCGGGCTTCCCCACCGGGATGAAATGGCAGTTCATCCCGCAGGGCGACGGAAAGCCGCACTACCTCGTCGTGAACGCGGACGAGTCGGAGCCGGGAACCTGCAAGGACATCCCCCTCCTCTTCGCCAACCCGCACTCCCTCATCGAGGGAATGGTCATCGCCTGCTACGCGATCCGGTCGCAGCACGCTTTCATCTACCTGCGCGGCGAGGTGGTGCCGGTCCTGCGGCGCCTGCACGAGGCGGTGCGTGAGGCGTACGAGGCCGGATACCTCGGCAAGGCCGAACATCGTGAAAGGAGTGGTCTCGGGAGCGGGCTCGACCTCGACATCACGGTGCACGCGGGAGCGGGCGCGTACATCTGCGGCGAGGAGACGGCGCTGCTCGACTCTCTCGAAGGCCGGCGCGGTCAGCCCCGGCTGCGTCCTCCCTTTCCTGCCGTCGAGGGGCTCTACGCGTGCCCCACTGTCGTCAACAACGTGGAGTCCATCGCGTCGGTTCCCGCGATCCTGAACAAGGGCAAGGACTGGTTCAAGGCGATGGGGACCGAGAAGTCCCCCGGCTTCACGCTGTACTCGCTCTCCGGGCACGTCGCCGGCCCCGGCCAGTACGAGGCCCCGCTCGGCATCACCCTGCGCCAGCTCCTCGACATGAGCGGCGGCATGCGGCCCGGGCACCGGCTGAAGTTCTGGACCCCGGGCGGCTCCTCCACCCCGATGTTCACGGACGAGCACCTCGACGTCCCGCTCGACTACGAGGGCGTGGGCGCGGCCGGCTCGATGCTCGGCACCAAGGCGCTGCAGTGCTTCGACGAGACGACCTGCGTGGTGCGGGCCGTGACCCGGTGGACGGAGTTCTACGCCCACGAGTCCTGCGGCAAGTGCACCCCCTGCCGCGAAGGCACCTACTGGCTGGTCCAGTTGCTCCGCGACATCGAGGCCGGCAGGGGCGTCATGTCCGACCTCGACAAGCTGAACGACATCGCCGACAACATCAACGGCAAGTCCTTCTGCGCGCTCGGCGACGGCGCGGCCAGCCCGATCTTCTCCTCGCTCAAGTACTTCCGCGAGGAGTACGAGCAGCACATCACGGGCAAGGGCTGCCCCTTCGACCCCAGGAAGTCGACCCTCTGGGCCGACACGGAGGTGAACGCATGACCGTCACCACTACGGCCGCCTCCGCAGGAGACCCGGCCGTGCCGCCGGAGGACCTGGTCACGCTGACCATCGACGGGGCCGAGCTGTCCGTGCCCAAGGGCACCCTCGTCATCCGGGCCGCGGAACAGCTCGGCATCGAGATCCCCCGGTTCTGCGACCACCCCCTCCTCTCCCCGGCCGGCGCCTGCCGCCAGTGCATCGTCGAGGTCGAGGGCCAGCGCAAGCCGATGGCCTCCTGCACCATCACCTGCACCGACGGCATGGTCGTCAAGACCCAGCTGACCTCCGAGGTCGCCGACAAGGCCCAGCGCGGGGTGATGGAGCTGCTGCTCATCAACCACCCGCTGGACTGCCCGGTCTGCGACAAGGGCGGCGAGTGCCCGCTGCAGAACCAGGCGATGTCGCACGGCAACGCCGAATCGCGTTTCGAGGGCAGGAAGCGCACGTACGAGAAGCCGGTCCCGATCTCCACCCAGGTGCTGCTGGACCGCGAGCGGTGCGTGCTCTGCGCGCGCTGCACCCGCTTCTCCAACGAGATCGCCGGCGACCCGATGATCGAGCTGCTGGAGCGCGGCGCGCTGCAGCAGGTCGGCACCGGCGAGGGCGACCCCTTCGAGTCGTACTTCTCCGGCAACACCATCCAGATCTGCCCGGTCGGCGCCCTCACCTCGGCCGCGTACCGGTTCCGCTCCCGCCCCTTCGACCTCGTCTCCTCCCCGAGCGTGTGCGAGCACTGCGCGGGCGGCTGCGCGACCCGTACCGACCACCGCCGCGGCAAGGTGCTGCGGCGCCTCGCCGCCGAGGACCCCGAGGTCAACGAGGAGTGGATCTGCGACAAGGGCCGCTTCGGGTTCCGCTACGCGCAGCGCCCGGACCGGCTGACCACCCCGCTGGTGCGCAATGCCGCCGGGGTGCTCGAGCCGGCGAGCTGGCCCGAGGCCCTGGAGGCCGCGGCGAACGGGCTCGCCGCCGCGCGCGGCCGGGCCGGCGTGCTCACCGGTGGCCGGCTCACCGTCGAGGACGCCTACGCGTACGCCAAGTTCGCCCGGGTCGTGCTGGACACCAACGACATCGACTTCCGGGCCCGCGTGCACAGCGCGGAGGAGACCGAGTTCCTGGCCGCGGAGGTCGCCGGGTACGGGGTCGACCTCGGCGGGCGGTGGATCTCGTACACCGACCTGGAGGCGGCGCCGGCGGTGCTGCTGGCCGGCATCGAGGCGGAGGAGGAGGCCCCCGGCGTCTTCCTGCGGCTGCGCAAGGCCCACCGCAAGCGTAAGCAGCGGACCTTCGCCCTCGCCCCCTTCGCGACCCGCGGGCTGGCGAAGGCCGGGGGCACGCTGCTTGCCGCCGCCCCCGGCACCGAGCCCGAGTGGCTGGCCGCCCTCGCCTCGCGGACCGGCCTGGAGGCCGGCGGCGCCGAAGCCGCCGAGGCACTGCGCCGGCCCGGCGCGGTCATCCTCGTCGGAGAGCGCCTGGCCGGGGTGCCCGGTGCGCTGACCGCCGCCGTCCGGGCGGCCGGCGCGACCGGAGCCACCCTGGTGTGGATCCCGCGCCGCGCCGGGGAGCGGGCAGCGATCGAGGCGGGCGCGCTGCCGTCCCTGCTGCCGGGCGGCCGTCCCGCCACCGACCCGCGGGCGCGCGACGAGGTCGCCACCGCCTGGGGCCTGGACGAGCTCCCACACCGCTACGGCCGCGACACCGGCCAGATCGTCGAGGCGGCCGCGACGCGGGAGCTCTCGGCCCTGCTGGTGGCGGGCGTCGAGGTCACCGACCTGCCGGACCCGGACCGCGCGCGGACCGCCCTCCAGGAGGCCTTCGTGGTCTCCCTGGAACTGCGGCCCAGCGAGGTCACCGCCCACGCCGACGTGGTCCTCCCCGTCGCAGCGGTGGCCGAGAAGGCGGGCGCGTTCATCAACTGGGAGGGCAGGGTCCGGCCGTTCGAGGCCGCGCTCAAGCCCGACCAGATGACCCGCCGGCTCGCCCCGGCCGACGCCCGCGTGCTGCACATGCTGGCCGACGCCGCCGACCGGCCGATCGCCCTGCCCGACGTGCACGCCGTACGCCGGGAGATCGACGCGCTCGGCCCGTGGGCCGGGGAGCGCGCCGCCGGGCAGGCGACGGACACCGTGCCGCTGCCCCGCCCCGGCGTCGGCGAGGCGGTCCTCGCCGGCCACCGGCTCCTCCTCGACCTGGGCCGGCTCCAGGAGGGCGACGACGCCCTGGCCGGCACCCGGCACGAGGCCGGCGCCCGGCTGTCGGCGGCGACGGCCGCCGAGACGGGCGTCAAGAACGGCGACGTCCTCGCGATCACCGGTCCGGCCGGCTCCGTGGAACTCCCGCTCCGGATCACCGAGATGCCCGACCGCGTGGTCTGGCTCCCGCTGAACTCCACCGGCTCCGGCGTCCTCGCCGACGCCGGGGCCCGCCCGGGCACCCTCGTACGCATCGGCCCGGCGATCCCGGCCGGCGCCGCCCCCGCGGAGGTGGACGCGTGAACGCGGTACACGGTGACTTCGTCCAACTGGCCGCCGAGGACCTCTCCCTGTTCGGCAGGGACGTCTGGTGGCTCGTCGTCATCAAGGCGGTGTTCTGCTTCGCCTTCCTGATGGTGACGGTGCTGTTCTCCATCGTGTGGGAGCGCAAGGTCGTCGCCTGGATGCAGCTGCGCATCGGCCCGAACCGGCACGGCCCCTGGGGCATGCTCCAGTCGCTCGCCGACGGCGTGAAGCTGATGCTCAAGGAAGACCTGATCGTCAAGCGGGCCGACAAGGTGGTCTACGTCCTGGCCCCGATCATCGCGGCGATCCCGGCCTTCATGGCCATCGCGGTGATCCCCTTCGGGCCCGCGGACAACGAGGTCTCCATCTTCGGCCAGCGCACCACGATGCAGCTGACCGACCTGCCCATCGCGATGCTCTACATCCTCGCGGTGGCCTCGGTCGGCATCTACGGCATCGTGCTGGCGGGCTGGTCCTCCGGCTCCACCTACCCGCTCCTGGGCGGCCTGCGCTCCTGCGCGCAGATGATCTCCTACGAGATCGCGATGGGCGCGGCCTTCGCCTCGGTCTTCCTCTACTCCGGGTCGATGTCGACCTCGGCGATCGTGGAGGCGCAGGCGGACCGCTGGTACATCATCCTGCTGCCGGTCTCCTTCATCATCTACGTCATCACGATGGTCGGCGAGACGAACCGCGCCCCCTTCGACATGCCGGAGTCCGAGGGCGACCTGGTCGGCGGCTTCAACACCGAGTACTCGTCCATCAAGTTCGCGCTGTTCATGCTCGCCGAGTACGTCAACATGGTCACCGTCTCGGCGGTCTCGGTCACCCTGTTCCTGGGCGGCTGGCGGGCCCCGTACCCGATCAGCACCTTCTGGGAGGGCGCGAACCACGGCTGGTGGCCGATGCTCTGGTTCGTCCTCAAGGTGCAGCTGCTGCTGTTCTTCTTCATCTGGCTGCGCGGCACGCTGCCACGCGTGCGCTACGACCAGCTGATGAAGCTCGGCTGGAAGGTTCTGATCCCGGTCTCCGTGGTCTGGCTGATGCTGGTCGCCACCGTCCGGGCGCTGCGCAATGAGGCGTACGACTTCAGCGAGATCGTCCTCTACGTCGGCGGCGCCGTCGTGGCGATCCTGCTGCTCTCCTTCGTCGCGGACCTCTTCCGCGACAAGCGCGAGAAGGCGGCGGCCGCGGAGGCGGTGAAGGACGCCGAGGCCTTCGACCCGCTGGCGGGCGGCTTCCCCGTACCGCCCAAGCCCGGCCAGCACCTGGCACCCGTACCGCGCAGGCGGCCTCGCAGCGAGCGGGAGCTGATGGTCAGTGGCGGGTCGAACATCGACAGTGACCGAGAGGAGGGTGCTGAGAATGTCTGACGAGAAGTGGCAGAACCCGGTGGCCGGCTTCGGCGTGACCTTCAAGGCCATGTTCAAGAAGCGCCTCACCGAGCAGTACCCGGAGCAGCAGAAGACGACCGCCCCGCGCTTCCACGGACGGCACCAGCTCAACCGGCACCCCGACGGTCTGGAGAAGTGCATCGGGTGCGAGCTGTGCGCCTGGGCCTGTCCCGCCGACGCGATCTACGTGGAGGGCGCGGACAACACCGAGGAGGAGCGCTACTCCCCGGGCGAGCGGTACGGCCGGGTCTACCAGATCAACTACGCCCGCTGCATCCTGTGCGGGCTGTGCGTCGAGGCGTGCCCGACCAGGGCGCTGACCATGACGAACGAGTTCGAACTGGCCGACTCCAGCCGCGAATCGCTCATCTACACCAAGGAGCAGCTGCTGGCCGGCCTGACCGAGGGCATGGTCGAGGCACCGCACTCGGTCTTCCCCGGCATGGACGACACGGACTACTACCGCGGGCGGGTGACGGGGGCCGCCCCGGGCACGGTCCGGCAGGTGGCGGTCTCCAAGGGCGAGGTGCCCGAGGGTGGGGCGGCCCCGGGGAACGGCCAGTCCGAGGAGGTGGGGGCATGAGCGCCATCGCCGCCTCCATGACCTCCTCGGGAGAGGCGATCCAGTTCTGGATCCTCGGCTCGGTCGCCGTCATCGGCGCCCTGGCCACGATCCTGATGAAGAAGGCCGTGCACAGCGCCCTCAGCCTGGCCGGGACGATGATCATCCTGGCCGTCTTCTACCTCGCCAACGGGGCGTACTTCCTGGGCGTCGTCCAGGTCATCGTCTACACCGGCGCGATCATGATGCTCTTCCTCTTCGTGGTCATGCTCGTCGGCGTCACCGCCGCCGACTCCCTGAAGGAGACCATCAAGGGGCAGCGCTGGCTGGCCGTCCTGTGCGGGCTCGGCTTCGGCATCCTGCTGATCGCCGGCATCGGCCACGCCAATCTCACCCAGTTCAACGGGCTCGGCCGGATCAACTCCGCCGGACACGTCGAGGGCCTGGCGCAGCTGATCTTCACCAAGTACGTCTTCGCCTTCGAGATCACCGGCGCGCTGCTGATCACCGCGGCCGTCGGCGCGATGGTGCTCACCCACCGCGAGCGCACCGAACGGGCCGCCACCCAGCGCGAGCTGGCCGAGAAGCGCGTCCGCGAGGGCGTGCAGCTCCCGCCGCTGCCCGCGCCCGGCGTCTACGCCCGGCACAACGCGGTGGACGTCGCCGGTCTGCTGCCGGACGGCACCCCGTCCGAGCTGACGGTCAGCAAGACGCTGCGCGCCCGCGGCCAGATCCGGGACGTCTCCAGCGAGGCGCTCGACGACCTCAAGGCATTGGAGCAGCGTTCCTCGGAGCGCCTCGGCCGTGAGGAGGCCTCGCAGTGAATCCGGTCAACTACCTGTACCTGGCGGCGCTGCTGTTCACCATCGGTGCGGCCGGCGTGCTGATCCGCAGGAACGCGATCGTGCTGTTCATGTGCATCGAGCTGATGCTCAATGCCTGCAACCTCGCCTTCGTCGCGTTCTCCCGGATGCACGGCAACCTCGACGGCCAGATCATCGCGTTCTTCACGATGGTCGTCGCCGCCGCGGAGGTCGTCGTCGGCCTGGCGATCATCGTGTCGCTGTTCCGTACCCGCCACTCGGCCTCGGTCGACGACGCCAGCCTGATGAAGCTGTAAGGGGTCGCTGTGGAGAACCTGATTGCGCTGCTGGTGGCAGCGCCCCTGCTCGGAGCGGTGGTGCTGCTGTGCGGCGGCCGGCGCCTCGACAAGTCCGGCCACTGGATCGGCACTCTGCTCGCGGCGGTCTCCTTCGGGATCGGCGCCGTGCTGTTCGCCGACATGCTGGGCCGCAGTGCCGACGACCGGACCCTGCACCAGCGGCTGTGGAGCTGGATCCCGGTGGAGGGCTTCCAGGCGGACATCGCCTTCCAGCTCGACCAGCTGTCGATGACCTTCGTCCTGCTGATCTCCGGGGTGGGCACGCTCATCCACGTGTACTCGATCGGGTACATGGAGCACGACGAGCGCCGCCGCCGCTTCTTCGGCTACCTCAACCTGTTCGTCGCGGCCATGCTGCTGCTGGTCCTCGCCGACAACTACCTCCTGCTGTACTTCGGATGGGAGGGCGTGGGCCTCGCCTCGTACCTCCTGATCGGCTTCTGGCAGCACAAGCCCAGCGCGGCCACGGCCGCGAAGAAGGCCTTCCTGGTCAACCGCGTCGGCGACATGGGCCTGTCGATCGCGATCATGCTGATGTTCACCACCTTCGGGACCTTCGCCTTCGGGCCGGTGCTGGGCGCGGTGGGCGAGACGTCCGAAGGCACGCTGACCGCGATCGGCCTGCTGCTGCTCCTGGCCGCCTGCGGCAAGTCGGCGCAGGTCCCGCTGCAGTCCTGGCTCGGGGACGCGATGGAGGGCCCGACCCCGGTCTCGGCCCTGATCCACGCGGCCACCATGGTGACGGCCGGCGTGTACCTCATCGTCCGCTCCGGCGCCATCTTCAACGGGGCGCCGGACGCCCAGCTGGTGGTCACCATCGTGGGCGCGGTCACGCTGCTCTTCGGTGCGATCGTCGGTTGCGCGAAGGACGACATCAAGAAGGCCCTTGCGGGCTCGACGATGTCGCAGATCGGCTACATGATCCTCGCCGCGGGCCTCGGCCCGATCGGCTACGTCTTCGCGATCATGCACCTGGTGACGCACGGCTTCTTCAAGGCGGGGCTCTTCCTCGGCGCGGGTTCCGTGATGCACGGGATGAACGACGAGGTCGACATGCGCAAGTACGGCGCGCTGCGGACGTACATGCCGATCACCTTCGTGACCTTCGGGCTCGGGTACCTGGCCATCATCGGCTTCCCCGGCCTGTCGGGCTTCTTCTCCAAGGACATGATCATCGAGGCGGCCTTCGCCAAGGGCGGTACCGAGGGCTGGATCCTCGGCTCGGTGGCCCTGCTGGGCGCTGCCATCACCGCGTTCTACATGACCCGCGTCATGATCCTCACCTTCTTCGGCGAGAAGCGCTGGCAGCCGGCCCCGGACCCGGACAAGACGCCCGGGATCGAGCCCGGCGTCGAAGCGCACCCCGGCGAGCTGCCCCACCCGCACGAGTCCCCGAAGTCGATGACCATCCCGATGATCGTGCTGGCCTTCGGATCGGTGTTCGCCGGCGGCTTCTTCAGCATCGGCGACCGGTTCGTGAACTGGCTGGAGCCCGTGACCGGTTACGCGCACGGACACCCGCCGATCAGCGCGCTGACGGTGACGCTGGCCACCATGGTGGCCCTCGTCATCGGAGTCGCCATCGCCTGGGGGATGTACGGCCGCAGGCCCGTCCCGGTCCTCGCCCCGCGCGGCTCGCTCCTCACGCGGGCGGCCCGGAGGGACCTGTACCAGGACGACTTCAACCACGTCGTGCTGGTGCGCGGCGGGGAGCATCTGACCCGCTCGCTCGTGTACGTCGACCACAGCCTGGTCGACGGGGTGGTCAACGGGACGGCCGCCTCGGTCGGCGGCCTCTCGGGGCGGCTGCGGAAGCTGCAGAACGGCTACGCCCGCAGCTATGCGATCTCGATGTTCGGGGGCACGGTGGTCCTGATCGCCGCGACCCTGCTGATGAGGGCGGTGTGAGATGAATTTCCCGCTTCTGACGGTGACGGCCGCGGTCCCCGCGGTCGGTGCGATCCTGACGGCGGCCGTCCCGGCCGCCCGCAGGACCGCCGCCAAGTGGCTCGCGCTGTTCTTCTCGCTGGCGACACTGGCCCTGGCCGTGCTCGTCGCGGTCCGCTTCGATCCCGGCGGCGACCGCTACCAGCTCACCGAATCCCGCTCCTGGATCGCCGACTTCGGCGTCCGCTACGAGTTGGGGGTGGACGGGATCGGGGTGGTGCTCATCGGGCTCACCGCGCTCCTGATCCCCTTCGTGATCGCGGCCGGCTGGCACGACGCCGACCCGCTGGAGACGGAAGCGTCCAAGAGCAGCTTCGCCGCCGGCTCGCGCTGGCGGCCGACGCAGGGCTTCTTCGCCCTGATCCTGCTGGTCGAGGCGATGGTGATCATCTCCTTCGAGGCCACCGACGTCTTCCTCTTCTACATCTTCTTCGAAGCCATGCTCATCCCGATGTACTTCCTCATCGGCGGCTTCGGGGACCGGGCCCACTCGGGATCCGATGAGAACGCGGCCACGCAGCGCTCGTATGCGGCGGTCAAGTTCCTCCTGTACAACCTGGCCGGCGGCCTGATCATGCTGGCCGCCGTCATCGGCCTGTACGTGGTCGCCGGGAACTTCTCGCTCCAGGAGATCACCGCCGCGCGCGCCGCGGGCACGCTCGACATGGCGACCAACACCGAGCGGTGGCTGTTCCTCGGGTTCTTCTTCGCCTTCGCGGTGAAGGCCCCGCTGTGGCCGCTGCACACCTGGCTGCCGAACGCGATGGGCGAGTCCACCGCCCCGATCGCCGTCCTGATCACCGCGGTCGTCGACAAGGTCGGCACCTTCGCGATGCTCCGCTTCTGCCTCGGGCTCTTCCCCGAGGCCAGCAAGTGGGCCACGCCGGTGGTCCTCGTCCTGGCCCTGATCAGCATCGTCTACGGCGCTCTGGTCGCGGTCGGCCAGCGGGACATCAAGCGGCTGATCGCCTACGCCTCGATCTCGCACTTCGGCTTCATCATCCTGGGCATCTTCGCCATGACCTCCCAGGGCCAGTCCGGCGCCACCCTCTACATGGTCAACCACGGCCTGTCGACGGCGGCGCTGATGCTGGTGGCCGGCTTCCTGATCTCGCGGCGCGGCTCGCGGCTCATCGCCGACTACGGCGGCGTCCAGAAGGTGGCCCCGGTCCTCGCCGGCACCTTCCTCATCGGCGGTCTCGCCACCCTCTCGCTGCCGGGCCTCGCCCCCTTCATCAGCGAATTCCTTGTCCTGGTCGGCACGTTCGCCCGGTATCCGATCGTCGGCGTCATCGCCACCATCGGCATCGTGCTGGCGGCGCTCTACACGCTGGTGCTCTACCAGCGCACGATGACCGGCCCCGTGAAGGAGGAGGTCCGCACCATGCCGGACCTGCGCCTGCGCGAGGTCCTGGTGGTCGCCCCGCTGATCGCGCTGTTGATCGGCCTGGGGGTCTACCCGAAGGTGCTCACCGACATCGTCAACCCGGCCGTGGAGCACACCATGTCGGATGTGAAGCAGACGGACCCGAAGCCCGAGGTCGACGTCGAAGCCAAGAACGGGGAGGCGGCGAAGTGAGCACATCGACTTCCGCCCACAGCCTGTGGATGCTGGCGGCCGAGGCACCGGTCGACCGGATCCCGGCGCCGACCATCGAATACGCACAGCTCGCGCCCACGCTGATCGTGGTGGGCGCGGCGGTGCTCGGGATCCTGGTGGAGGCCTTCGTGCCCCGCAAGGCCCGCTACTACGTACAGGTGTTCCTCACCCTCGCCGCGCTGGCCTCGGCCTTCGCCGCGGTCGTCGGCCTCGCGGCCGGCGGATACGGGTCCACCAAGGCCCAGGTGGCGGCGATGGGCGCCATCGCCGTGGACGGCCCGGCGCTCTTCCTGCAGGGCACCATCCTGCTGGCCTCGGTCGTCGCGATCTTCACCTTCGCCGAGCGGCGCCTGGACCCGGCCGCACACGGCAACCGGGTGGACTCCTTCGCCGCCCAGGCGGCGTCGGTACCGGGCAGCGACAGCGAGAAGGCCGCCGTCAAGGCGGGCTTCACCACCACCGAGGTCTTCCCTCTGGCCCTGTTCGCCATCGCGGGCATGCTGATCTTCCCGGCGGCCAACGACCTGCTGACGCTGTTCATCGCCCTCGAGGTGTTCTCCCTCCCGCTGTACCTCCTCTGCGCCGTCGCCCGCCGCCAGCGGCTGATGTCGCAGGAGGCCGCGGTGAAGTACTTCCTGCTCGGGGCCTTCTCCTCTGCCTTCCTCCTCTTCGGTATCGCACTGCTCTACGGATACGCGGGCTCGGTCTCGTACGCGGTGATCGCCGACGTGGTCGACGGCACGGTCTCGAGGATCGATCCGGCGCTGGCCTCCACCATGGGCAATGACGCGCTGCTGCTGATCGGCGGCGCGCTCATCCTGATGGGCCTGCTGTTCAAGGTCGGCGCGGTCCCCTTCCACATGTGGACCCCGGACGTCTACCAGGGCGCCCCGACCCCGGTCACCGGCTTCATGGCGGCGGCGACGAAGGTGGCCGCCTTCGGCGCCCTCCTTCGGCTCCTCTACGTGGTCCTGCCGGGGCTGCGGTGGGACTGGCGTCCGGTGATGTGGGCGGTGGCCATCGTCACGATGCTGGCGGGCGCGGTGATCGCCGTGACCCAGACGGACGTCAAGCGGCTGCTGGCCTACTCCTCGATCGCGCACGCGGGCTTCATCCTTGCCGGTGTGATCGCGACCTCGGCGGAGGGTGTCCAGTCGGTCCTCTTCTACCTGGGCGCCTACTCCTTCGTGACGATCGGCGCCTTCGCCGTGGTCACCCTGGTGCGCGATGCGGGCGGCGAGGCGACGCACCTGTCCAAGTGGGCCGGTCTCGGCCGGCGTTCGCCGCTGACGGCGGCCGTCTTCGCGGTGTTCCTGCTGGCCTTCGCCGGCATTCCCCTGACGTCGGGCTTCACCGGGAAGTTCGCGGTGTTCAAGGCGGCGGCGGAAGGCGGCGCGGGGGCGCTGGTCGTGGTCGGTGTCATCTCGTCCGCGATCGCCGCGTTCTTCTACATCCGGGTGATCGTCCTGATGTTCTTCAGCGAGCCGAAGGCCGACGGCCCGACGGTGGCCGTTCCCTCGCCGCTGACGATGACCACCATCGCGGTGGGCGTCGCGGTCACCCTGGTCCTGGGCCTGGCCCCGCAGTATTTCCTGGACCTGGCCGGGCAGGCGAGCACCTTCGTCCGCTGACATCGCCGTCCACGTCTGAGGGCCCGCACCCCTTCGGGGGGCCGGGCCCTTCGCCGTGTGCGCTATTCGGGCCGCCGCCGTTTCGGTGTGATCGCGGTCAGGTCCAGGTCGATGGGGAACGGGACGGAGACCTTGAGGCGGTCGTGGAAGATCCCGGATGCGACGTAGCCACCGCCGACCGGCTCGCGCTCGAAGACGTAGACGACCGCCCGGCCGTCCATGTTCTCGACCCGCCAGTAGTGAGGAATCCCGGCCCGGGCGTACTTCACCGGTTTGGTCTCGCGGTCACGGTCGACGGATTCAGGGGACACGACTTCGACCGCCAGCAGAACGGTCTCGGCTGGGAGGCGGGTCTGGGCCAGGTCACCGACGACGTCTTCACGGCATACGATGACGTCGGGTTCAGGACGGTTGCGTCGGTCGATGTCGATGGTGAACTCCCGCAGGACTTCAAGGCCTTCCGGGACCAGCGACTGGAGTTGCCACTCGAAGAAGCTGACCGCCCGCGCATGGAAGAGGGTCTGCGGACTCACGAAGATCAGGCTCCCGTCGATCAGCTCCGTGTGCGGAGGCAGATTCGGAAGCGTGTCCAGGTCGTCGGCAGTCCAGCCGCCCGGGGGCGGGATCGGCCAGCTGTGTTCCGGGTTCATCAGTGCTCCCATGAGCCGCAGTCTCGCGAGTGAGTTCAGCGTATCGCCGGAGTTCTCACGAAAAGCCGCCCTTACGGGTGAGTCATATGCCCGGAGCACTTGATGGCCGGGTTCCAGTTGTGGAAGCGGCCGGCCGGGTTCTTCTTGTAGGCCCACATGTGCAGGTCGTAGTGCTTGGGCATGCCCGGCCAGTGGCCCGGCATGGGTCCGTCGAAGGGCAGCCCGAACATGCTCGGCCGGTCGTCGGCGGTCTTCAGGTCCTGGTCCCGGTCGGTGGACATCCACTCCACGGCCTCGAGCCTGCGCCGGCCGTTGCGGTCCTTCTCCCTGCTGTAGAGGAGCGCGGTCGGCCTGGCGGGGTCCTTCGAACCCCAGTAGGCCTGCTTGACGTAGTGGTAGTTCATGGCGCCCACCCCGAACGGATTGGTCATGCACTCCGCGCCGTGGGGGACGTACCCGTCCTTGAGGGCCTCCCGCTCGTCGGCGTACTTGGCCGTCGCCGCGATCGCCGTCGCCATGTCCCGCATGGCCTGCGGGTTGTGCGGGTCGGGCGCGGGCCCCTCGACCCCGTGCGCCGGGGCCATGGCGACCAGGCCGAGCGACAGGGCGGCCGCGCAGGTGAGGACGGTCTTCAGGCTGCGTACGGTCATGGCGGCGGCTCCTCGCGGTGGGGGTACGGGGTACGGGTTCCCGATGCCAGTCGTCCGTCCACCATCCCGGCCCGTCCCGCCCGGCGCACGCGGCGCGCCTCCGAACGGGGGCCTCGCCGCGCCTCAGGCGCGGGCCGCGTACGCCCGGACGTCCGCGTCGGGGTCGCCGACCGCCGCGGCGAGGGCCGACCGGGCCTCCGCGGCGCCCCGGTGGGCCAGCAGGGCGAGGACCGCGGCCTTGCGCACGTCGGCGTTGGCGTCGGCCAGCGCCCCCGCCAGGGCCGGTACGGCCGCCCCGGGCTCGGCCGCCGCCAGCCCGGCGGCCGCTCCGGCCCGGACCTGCCAGGCGGGATCCGCGAGAGCGGCCACCGCCGTCCCGGCGTAGCCCGTGGGGCAGCCGGTCGAGGCCAGTGCCGCCAGGGCGGCGCCCCGCACCAGCGGGTCCGGGTCGCCCAGCAGCGGCTCCAGCGGGGCCGGGGCCGGGGCGTGCACCGAGGCCAGCCCCCTGGCGACCGCCACCCGGACCTCGCGGGCCGGGTCCGCCGCGGCCGTGGCCAGCGCCTGGACCGCGTCCACCGAGACCAGCGCCCGGACCGCGTGGATACGGACCTCCGGGTCGTCGTCCGCCAGCGACGCGGCGTACAGCTGTGCATCGCCCAGGCGCAGCGCCCGCAGGACTTCGAGCGCGGCCGAGCGCACCACGGGGTCCGGCACGGCGAGCGCGGCGCGCAGCCCGGCCCCCAGCTCCGGCTCGCCGGGCAGGACCTCCACCAGTTCGCGCAGCGCGGCCGCGGCGGCCCCCCGTACGGCGGGAGCCGCGTCCGCGAGCCGGTCGGCCAGTGCCGGCCCGGCCCCTGCGGGGACGGTCTCGCCGAGCGCGGCGACGGCTGCCGCCCGGACCGCGGGATCGGGGTCGTCGAGATAGGGGCGCAGGAGGTCCAGGCCGGGTGACTCCTCCGCCAGGGCGAGCAGTTCGAGGATCCGGGGCGAGGCTCCTGCGCCCCGCCCGGCGTCCCGGCCCTCCGGTCCCGCGGACGCCTCCGGCGGGGTGGCCCCCGCGGACGCGGCCGACCGCCCTGCCGGCCCCGAGCCCGCGGTCGTCGTGCCTGCGGGCCCGATCGCGGCCGTCGCGCCTGCCGGCCCGGCGTCCGTGGGCTGCGACCCGGGCGTCGCCCCCGGTCCCTCCGTCCGTCCCGCCGGAGGCGACCGGCGGGGGCCCGCCGTGGACACCGGGACGAGCGCGACCTCGCCCAGGTGCCGCGACGGGCCGCCGGCGGGGGCGAACCCGTCGACCGGAACCAGGTACGGCTCCACCGGCCGGGCCGTGAACTCCATCGCCCCCGAGGCCGACTTGCGCAGGTCCAGGTGGTGCAGCCAGCCCGCGTCATCGCGCGCGGGGTGGTCGAGCCGCTCGTGGTAGAGGCCCCAGCGGGACTCCGTACGAGCCAGCGAGGCGCGGGCCGCCATCTCCGCGCAGTCCCGGATGAAGGACACCTCCGCGCACCGCATCAGCTCGTGCGCGGTGGTCGCGCCCATCTGCGCGATCTCGCCGGTCATCCGGTCGAAGGCCTCGACGGCGAGCGAGAGCTTCGCGCCCGTCTTCGGCGGAGCGACGTAGTCGTTGACGAACCGCCGCAGCTTGTACTCCACCTGCGGTTGCGGCGGCCCGTCCGGGTGGCGCAGGGGACGGTAGACCAGTTCGTGTGCCGCCGACAGCTGGGCGGCCGGCAGCTCGCCCTCGTACGCCGTGTACCGGGCCGCGTCCGCGCCCGCCAGATCGCCGAAGACGAACGCCCCGATCATGTAGTTGTGCGGGACGGAGGCCAGGTCACCGGCCGCGTACAGCCGCGGGACCGTGGTGCGGGCGTGGTCGTCCACCCGCACGCCGGACGCCGAGTGGCCCCCGCACAGGCCGATCTCCGAGATGTGCATCTCGATGTCGTGCGTGCGGTAGTCGTGGCCCCGGCCCGCGTGGAAGGTCCCGCGCGTCGGCCGCTCCGTGGTGTGCAGGATCGATTCGAGGGAGGCCACCGACTCCTCCGGCAGGTGGCTGAGCTTCAGGTACACCGGGCCGCGGTCCGAGGCGAGTTCGGCCGCGAACTCCGCCATCATCTGGCCCGACCAGTAGTCGGAGTCCACGAACCGCTCGCCGTGCCGGTTGACCTGGTAGCCGCCGAAGGGGTTCGCGACGTACGCGCACGCCGGTCCGTTGTAGTCCTTGATCAGCGGGTTGATCTGGAAGCACTCGATGCCGGTCAGCGCGGCGCCCGCGTGGTACGCCATGGCGTAGCCGTCGCCCGCGTTGGTCGGGTTCTCGTAGGTGCCGTACAGGTAACCGGAGGCGGGCAGTCCGAGGCGCCCGCACGGGCCGGTCGCCAGGATCACCGCCCCGGCGCGCACGGTCACGAAGGCGCCGGTGCGGGTGTGGAAGGCGGCCGCGCCGATCGCCCGGCCGTCCTCCGGCGAGGTGAGGACGCGGACCGGCATCAGCCGGTTCTCGATCCGGATCCGCTCCCGCATCTCGCGGCGCCGCAACTGCCGGTAGAGGACCTTCTTGACGTCCTTGCCCTCGGGCATGGGCAGGACGTACGAGCCGGAGCGGTGGACCTGGCGCACCGCGTACTCGCCGTGCTCGTCCTTCTCGAACTTCACCCCGTACGACTCCAGGCGCTGCACCATCGCGAACCCGCGGGTGGCGGTCTGGCGGACCGTGGACTGGTCGACGACGCCGTCGTTGGCGCGGGTGATCTCGGCGACGTAGTCGTCGGGCTCGGCGCGCCCGGGGACGACGGCGTTGTTGACCCCGTCCATGCCCATGGCCAGCGCCCCGGAGTGGCGCACGTGCGCCTTCTCGAGGAGCAGGACCCGCGCGCCGCGCTCGGCGGCGGTCAGCGCCGCCATCGTGCCGGCCGTGCCGCCGCCGATGACGAGGACGTCGCAGGAGAGTTCCTCGGCGTCGCCGAGCGCGGGGATGTCCATGGTGCGGCCTTTCAGAGTGAGTTGATGATCTGCTGCCGGAGCCCGGCCGGCGAGGCGTCGCGGTCCCGGGGGCGCGGTACCGCGAACACCTCGCCGGTACCGAGCAGTGCGACGCGGTCGCCGAGGAACAGCGCCTCGTCCACGTCGTGCGTGACGAACACGACGGTCGCGCCGGTGCCCGCGAGGACGTCCACGAGGAGGTCCTGCATCTCGGCGCGGGTCTGGGCGTCGAGCGCCCCGAAGGGTTCGTCCATCAGCACGGCGCGGGGGCGCGTGGCGAGGGCGCGGGCCAGTTGCACGCGCTGGCGCTGGCCGCCGGAGAGCTGGTGCGGGAGCTTGTCCGCGTGCCCGCTCAGGCCCACCCGCTCCAGCCACGCGTCGGCGGCCCGCCGCCGCCGGGTCCGCCGGGAGAGGCGGGACACGCCGGGCCCCGGGACGCCCCGGTCCTGGTCGGCCGCTCCCTCCCCCCGGCCCTGGCGGAAGCCGGCGCAGCCACGGATCGCGAGCGGGAGTTCGACATTGGCCCGGACGGTGCGCCAGGGGAGCAGGGCGTCGTCCTGGAACACCAGGGCCCGGTCGGCGTCCGGGCCGGAGAGGGGCCGCCCGTCCTGTTCGACCGTCCCGCCGAGCGGCGGGAGCAACCCCGCCAGGGTGCGCAGCAGCGTGGACTTCCCGCAGCCGGACGGGCCCACGACGGTGAGAACCTCGCCCGCCTCGACCGTCAGGTCGACCCCGTCGAGGACCGCGTCGTGATGCCCGAGGCGCGCCCCGCGCAGTGCGAGGGCGGCGCCGGGTTTCTGGATGGTCAGGGTGGTCATCTCTGCGTCCCTCCGGTGGTGCTGCCCTGCGGGGCTGTTCCCCTGCCCGCCCTTTCACCGTTTCCAGGGGCTCCGCCCCTGCTCCCGGCCCTGCTCCCGCTCCCGGCGCTGCTCCCGCTCCCGGCGCTGCTCCCGCCTCCGGCCCTGCTCCCGGCCCGGTGCTCCGCACCGGGTGCGCTCAAAGGCCGCGCCGGCTGCACATCCCGCCCGACCGGAGCCCCCGCAGCGCCGACGGTGGTGCGGGGGAGCCAGGAGGTGAGGCGGCGGCCCAGCAGCTCGACCCCCGTCGTCGTGAGCCAGCCCAGGGCGCCGATGGTGGCCATGCCGACGAAGACGCCGGGGTAGTCGACCACCGTGTAGTCCTGCCAGGTGCGGTAGCCGACCCCGTACTCGCCGGAGATCATCTCGGCCGAGATCACACAGATCCACGAGACCCCGATGCCGACGGACAGGCCCCCGAAGATGCCCGGCAGGGCCCCCGGCAGGACCACGGAGAACAACACCCGCGTCCGCCCGCCGCCCATCGTCAGGACGGCCTCCTCCCACACCGGCGTCAGCGCCCGCACCGCGTGCCGCGTCGAGACCAGAACCGGGAAGAAGGCGGCCGCGCAGGTGATGAACACGATCCCCTGCTCGTTGGAGGGGAACAGCAGGATCGCCACCGGGACCAGGGCGATGGCCGGGATCGGGCGCAGTACTTCCAGCAGCGGGCCCAGCACGTCGGCCGCGGTCCGGGACCGGGCGATCGCCGTGCCCACCACCACGCCCAGGACGGCGGCGAGCGCGAAGCCCGTCACGATCCGGCGCAGGCTGGACGCCAGATCCTGCCAGTAGGGACCGGTCCGGGCCCGCTCCGTGAACGTCGAGGCGACCTCGCCGACCGTCGGGAACTGTTCGAAGCGCAGCCACACGTTCACGTCCATCGACGTCAGCCCCTGCCACACCAGCAGGGCCGCGCCGAGCGAGGCCGCCCGCAGCAGCCAGCGGCCGCCCGTCATGACGCCAGGGCCCCGGCCTCGGCGAAGCTCACGATGCGCGCCCCGGATGCCTGATGCCGCTCGACGTACGCCTTCGCGCCCGCGGCCGTGACGAAGGCGTGCAGCTCCGGCCCCTCGGCCACCCACACCGCCTTGTCCGCGAACCAGAGCGTGCCGGTCACCGCGTCCGGCACGTACGCCGCCCGCACGTCCGCGCCGCGGGCCGCCTTCAGCAGCTCACGCGGGGAGTCGAAGGACTGCGTGCGGGGCTGCCCCTTGAGCCACAGCTCGGGGCGGGCGGCGCCCACCTTCGGGTACTCCGGCAGCCCGGTCGCCGCCCGCTTCAGGGGCTCGGGGTCGAGGAAGGCGTCGACGTCCACGTCGGCGACCAGCTTGGCGGCCTTCAGGACCGGCACGTCCTGCTTCAGCGCGTCGATCAGCTCCGGCCGCAGGGCCGGGTCGAAGGTCGCGATGCCGTTCGCGCCGTTGTAGAGGTACACCACCTCGGCCGGCAGGCCGGTCTCCTTCGCCACCGACTCGGCGGCCGCCGCCGGCTCCGTCCTCAGGTGGTCGGTGGCCTTGCGCTGGGCCCGCAGGAAGGCGTCCAGCACACCCGGACGCTCCTTCGCGAACTTCTCACGCACGGTGACGCCGTGGAAGGTCGGCAGGTTGAGCTCGGCACCGTCGTACAGGGCCTTGGCCCGTCCTTCGAAGGTTAGTTGCCCCGGCCACGCCACGAACTGCGACAGGGCGTCCACGCTGCCCGCCTGGAGGGCGGACGCGCCCACGCTGGGCTGCTGGTTGAGCTTCTGGATGCCGCTCTCCGGGTCGATCCCGGCACGCTGCAGGGCCCGTACGAGGGTTCCGTCGGCCGCGGATCCGACGCTGGTCGACACCTTCCCGCCGCGCAGGTCGGCCAGCGACTCCAGCTTCGAATCCGGCGCGGTGACCACGGTGTTGAGGCCACCGCGCAGGTTGTAGCCGGTCACCGACACGAGGTGGGTGGGCTGCCCCAGCTCCTTGCCTCGCGCCGCGTTGATGAGGAGCGGGAAGTCGCCCATCGAGCCGATGTCGATCTTTCCGGCGGTCATCTGGGCGGTGATCGGGGCGCCCGTCGCGTAGTCCTGCCAGTCGACCCGGTAGACGATGCCGTCCTGCCTGCCGCGCTCCGCGAGCTCCTGCTCGAAGTAGCCGAGGGAGCGCAGGAGCGTGCCGGCGGTGACGGTGTTGATGGTCTTGGACTGGTAGCCCACGGTCACGGTGACCGTGGGGGAGCCCGCAGCCCCGGAGGCGCCGGCGCAGGCCGTGGCCAGCGGGGCGATGAGGAGGGCGAGCAGGGGCGCGAGTGCGGGCGCGAGTGCCTTCGTACGCATGGGGGTGGGGCCTTTCACCGGAGCAGGTAGGGCATGTTGACGGTCACCGCGCCGGTGGGACAGCGGGCGGCGCACGGGCCGCAGTACCAGCACTCGTCGACGTGCATGTACGCCTTGCCGTCGTCCTCACGGATCGCGAGCGAGTCGAGCGGACACATGTCGACGCAGAGCGTGCAGCCGTCGATGCACAGGGACTCGTCGATGGTCACGGGCACGTCGCCGCGCTGGGGGACCACAGGCATGGCTGTCTCCAGGAAGGTGGGTGTGTTCGGTGTCTGAGCGCTCAGAGCGAGCGGCGCAGCAGGCCGCTCATGGTGATCCGGTCGCCGCGGAAGCGGATGAACTCGAGGTCCACGGGACGGCCGTCGCCCAGATGGGTGAGCCGTTCCAGCATCAGGACGGCGGCCCCGCGCGGGGCCTGGAGGACGGCGGCGGAGTGCGCGTCGGCGTTGACGGCCTCGAGGGTGATCTCGGCGTGGCCGAGGGCCTGCCCGGTCAGCTGTTCCAGGAGCCTGAAGACGTCGGTGTTCTCCAGGTCGCAGTCCAGGAGTCCGGCGCCGACGTCCATCGGGACGTAGGTGAGGTCGAGGGAGAGCGGCAGGCCGTTCAGGCGGCGCAGCCGCTCGATGTAGAGCACGTCGGCGTGCTCGGACAGGCCGAGGCGCCCGGCGACGGGGGCGGGGGCGCGGACGGGGCCGGCCGTCCGGACCTCGTTGGTCACCCGGCCGTGCTCGTTGAGGGTCTCGGCCAGGCCTTGCAGGCGGTCCAGGCCGTGCGGGTACTTCTCGCAGACGACGACGGTGCCGACCCCCGGGCGGCGCTCCACCAGCTGCTCGCCGCGCAGCAGGTCGAGGGCCTGGCGGACGGTGTTGCGGCCGGCCCCGTAGTCGGCGGCGAGCTCGCCCTCCAGGGGAAGGACCCCGCCGGGGTAGCCGCCCGCCAGGATCTGGTGGCGCAGCAGATCGGCGAGCGTTCGCGCCTGGTCCGCGCGCCGTCGCCGGCGGCGCGCGGCGGCGACCGGGACGGTGTGCGTGACGGTGCGTTCGGCTGGCATGGCAGGGAACGTACCGGGGGCCCGGCGTCGGTGGTGTTGCCACAGTGTTGCGCCACCTGACGGTGCATTCGCAAGCCGCTGACCTGCGGTTTCGGGGGGGCGGCGGGAAGAACACCCACCCCCCCCACCCCCCAAAGGACAACCCGGCGGACACCAATCCGCCCGGGACCACCCCCCGGCCCACCCCCCGGCCC